>NZ_SOFR01000027.1:0-65044 GCF_004402735.1 Cryobacterium sp. MDB1-18-1
CCCGGTCACATTCCGAACCCGGAAGCTAAGACTCTCAGCGCCGATGGTACTGCAGGGGGGACCCTGTGGGAGAGTAGGACACCGCCGGACTTAACTTAGAAACACCAGAAAAGCCACCCCACGGGGTGGCTTTTCTGCTTTAACCCACACACCGCAACCACCAGCCAGCCAGCCAGCCAGCCAGCCGGCCGGCCCGCCCTGCACTGGCCCCGCGCGACACCAGCGCCGCTACGCCCCAGGCACGCGTGGCGCGTAACGGCGCAACTGGCGCGCAACCCGCGGAGGTCAGCGGGAGCGGTCAGGGGTCAGCGGGCGGGGACGGCGTCGAGTGCGTCCAGGTCGTTGTCGAGGTCGTCTGTTGCCGTCAGGACCTCGCCGTTGAGTACCTGGAGCGACCAGTCGGTGTCGTCCAGGCTGGCGACGTTCAGGGCCGCGTTGGTGATTGTGCCGACGAACTCGCCGAGGGCCTTCATCAGGGTCAGGCGGATCAGCGTGCCGTGGGAGACGACGATGATCCGGGCCCCGGGGTGCGCCACGGCGAGCTCACGCAAGGCCTCGAGGCCGCGCGCGGCGACATCCGCTTCGGACTCCGCGCCGATGAAGCCGCCGTTGCCGGTCGGACCGCCATCGATGCGCAGGGCGTCGAGCTCAGGGCCGGCGCTCAGGCCCTCTGCGGGACCGTAGTTGCGTTCCACGATCTCCGGGATGCGGCGGGTCACCGTGAGGCCGAGGCCGTCCGCAATGAGGTCGGCGGTTTCCGCGGCCCGGGACAGGGTCGAGGAAACAATGAAGTCCCAGTCGTAGTCCGCCAGGTGGCCGACCGCCTCGGCGGCCTGCGCGCGCCCGGTGTCGTTCAGCGGGATGTCCGACAGACCCTGGATCCGCATGGCGGCATTCCAGTCGGTCTGGCCGTGGCGGATAAGGGCGAAGGTCGTTGGTGAAGTCACTACTCCATTGTCCCCCGGCCGGGGACCCAACCGGGAATCGCCCAGGCGGCCCGGACCCTGCCCGAACGCCTGCGACGCACGGCAGGGCTACGCCCGGCTCTGGGCGGGTGGAGACTGCGCGGGTTGACGCCGGGTCAGGCGGCGACGCTACGCGAGTTGCTCGCGGCCAGGCGGCGGGAGAGCAGTGCGGGCGAGGTGACGGGAGCCACGACCATGCGCCACAGCGTGACGAGAGACCAGCCGAACATCACGATCAGGAGGCCGTTGCGCGCCGTCAGCAGCACGAGCGCCGACAGGTCGCCGTTGACGAGGGGCATGTAGAACACCGGGAAGATCAGCGTGGTCAGAACGCCGATGGCGACCATCATGTACGCCGGCGCGCGCCAGGCGTGCCAGCTGTGGCTGACTCCGACGATGACGACGGGCGCGAGCCACAGCATGTACTGAGGGGACCCGACCTTGTTGAAGATGATGAAGGCGCCGACGAGCGCGAGCGACCCGACGAGCAGGAGCTGCGAGACGTCGTGGTGACGGCGCAACGCGACCAGCATGAGCGTGACGATCGCCCCCATGGCGATGAACATCAGCGGATTCATCAGGGAGGCGACGAGCGTTGTGCCGGGTCCGCTGACCTCGCGGGTGGCGATCGCGTAGTTCTGGTAGATGAACGTGTTCGGGTGGCCGAGGGCGGCGAGCCAGACCCAGGGGGTCGTGATCGGCGCTTCGAGCTGCATAGCCCGGTCGGACTGCATCGTGACGAAGCCGGTGATGTACTTGAGTCCGCCGAGAGCGAAGACAGTGCCGACGACGCCGGCCGTGACCGCGATGCCCGTGAGGATCACCGTGATGCGACGCCGGGACGCGACAACGACGGCGACAACGACGGCCGCCGGCCAGACCTTCACCCAGGTGGCGATGGTGAGCAGTGCTGTGGCCACGATCGGGCGACGGGCGAGCAGGACGAGACCCATGATCACGAGCGGGGCGGTGAGGCCCTCGAGCCGGAGCAGGCCGACGGGGCTCAGGACGAAGCTGATCACGAGGAAGAACCAGGCGGAACGGTAGCCGCTGATCTTGCGGCCGGCATCCGTGAGCACCATGACGGCCAGGGCGTTCAGCGCGGCCGTCATCAGGAACCACATCAGCTGGTACAACAGCGGACCGCCGAGGCCGGCGAACACGATCGGGAACAGGGCGCCGATCGGGTAGACCCACTCGACGTTGATGCCCATCCAGACGTGGTGCACGAGGCCCTGCTGGGCCCAGGTGCGGTAGAGGGGCAGGTCGCCGAGGACATTGCCGGTCAGGATCGCGGGGAGGAGGGCCAGGAGGAAGACGACGTGGATGGCGATGAAGCCGATCACGAGGGTGCGGGGGGTTTCCAGCCACAGGCGGCGGGCGGGCGTGAGAACGCGTCGGACCCGGTGGTCGACCTGGTCAAGAATGTAGGACATTTCACTCACCTCTGCAGACGGCCAAAAGCCCGGGAGGGCAGACTTCATCCAAATTATAGGTTTGTGCGCTGGGTTGCAAGACAGTTCTGCCCGGTTACCGGCCGTTCCTGCTGAGAGAGCTCACAGCCTGATGGCGGTCAGGCGAGCAGTTCGCGGATGTCCGCGGCCGTGAGCGCGGTTCCCCTGGCGCCGTCGGCGGAGAGCACGCTGTCGAAGAGGCGTGCCTTGGTGGCCTTGAGCGCCATGACCTTCTCCTCGATCGTGTTCTTCGCGACGAGCCGGTAGACGAACACATTCTTGGTCTGGCCGATCCGGTGCATCCGGTCGACGGCCTGCGCCTCGGTCGCGGGGTTCCACCAGGGGTCGAGCAGGATGGCGTAGTCGGCCTCGGTCAGGTTGAGCCCGAAGCCTCCGGCCTTGAGGCTGATCAGGAACACCGAATTGGTACCGGTCTTGAACTCGTCGATCACCGCAGCCCGGTTGCGGGTCTTGCCGTCGAGGTAGGAGTAGCTGATGCCGGCGGCTTCGAGCCGGTTGCGGGCCCGGCCGAGGTACTGGGTGAACTGGCTGAAAATGAGGGTGCGGTGCCCGCCGGCGACGATGTCTTCGAGCAGTTCGAGGAGCGCGTCGAGCTTGGTTGAGGGGATCCCGTCGTACTTGGCGTCGTAGAGGCCCGCGTCGAGGCTGAGCTGGCGGAGCATCGTGAGGGATCGGAAGATCTCGAAACGGTTCGCGTTCAGGTTCTCGATCAGGCCGAGCACCTTCTGCCGTTCCCGGGCCAGGTGGGTGTCGTAGACGGCCCGGTGCCGGGGGTTCAGGGTGAGCTCGAGCACCTGCTCCTGCTTGCTCGGCAGGTCACCGGCGACCTCCTCCTTGGTGCGGCGCAGCATGAACGGGCGGATGCGGCGGCGCAGCTGGGCGAGCCGTTCGTCGTTCGCATCCCGTTCGATGGGCTTCTGGTAGTAGTCCGCGAAGCGGGTGGGGCTCGGGAACAGGCCGGGCGCAGTGATCGACAGCAGCGACCAGAACTCCATCAGATTGTTCTCGAGCGGGGTGCCGGTGATCGCGAGCTTGAACGGTGTGTCGAGGCGCCGGGCGCATTGGTAGGCCCTGGATGCGCGGTTCTTCACGAACTGGGCCTCGTCGAGCAGGAGACCGGCCCACGGCACCGCGTTGTACTCGTCGAAGTCGAGGCGGAACAGCGTGTACGAGGTGATCACGACATCCGCTTCGGCATGGAGGGCTGCGATGCCCGTCGCCCGTTTGCGCGAGGTCTCCGTGACGGATGCGACGCGCAGGCCCGGCGCGAATCTCGCGCACTCCGCAGCCCAGTTCGAGACGACGCTCGTGGGAGCGACGACGAGGAACGGGTGCGCGGGTGCGTCGCTGTCGCGTGCGGCCACCGCGCGGCTGATCAGGGCGATCGCCTGCAGGGTCTTACCGAGCCCCATGTCGTCGGCCAGGATCCCGCCGAGCCGGTGGTCGTGAAGGAAGCCGAGCCATTCGAAGCCGGACTGCTGGTAACTGCGGAGTGTCGCGTGCACGCCGTCCGGCAGCGGGAGCGTCGGTACCCGTTCCACGTCGGTGAGCCCGGCGACGATGTCGCGCCAGCCGGCGGCCTGGCTTGTCACGACGCCGAGTTCCTGCAGTTCCTCCCAGAGGTCGGCCTGGAAGGGGCTGATGCCGAGGGAGGTCGCGGATGGTTCCTGCAGGCTGCGGGCTTCCTCGATCAGGCGGCGCAGGGTGTGCAGTTCGGGCCGGTCGAGGCTGAAGTACGTGCCGCTCGGGAGGATGAGGATGTCCTGGCCGGTCGCGAGGGCCCGGAACAGCACGTCGAAGGGCACGTCCTCTCCGTCGATCGAGACGGACACCGCGAGATTGAACCAGTCCCGGTCGTCGAGGCGCTCGCTCGTGCCGACGCTGATCACCGGGGCGGTGTCCGCCGCCCGGTAGTCGACCACGACGCCGCTCTGCACGACGACGACGTCGGGGAGTACTTCGAGCCGCGGCACGACCCCCTCGAGGAAGTCGATCATGCCGGCGCCGGTGAGTTCGGAGTGCCCGGACAGCCGGGGCACCCCGCCGCGCCGCGGGGCGAGCTCGGTGAGGGGTGCGAGCAGTTCGTCGACGGAGCGGAGGATCCGTGCCTCGGCGGCGGAGTCCCGGTAGCGGTGCTCTCCCGGAGCCGGCCGCAGTTCGAGGTCGTATTCCCCTGCTGGGGTTTCGGTGCTGGTGCTGGTGCCGGTGCTGGTGGCGGCCGGGCCCGCCTGGTAGCGCCACGCCCAGTTCAGAGCGATGCGCGCATCCGCCTGGTGGCTGATCGTGAGCGTGAGCTCGGGGCGCGGGCTTTCGGGCAGCTCGAACGAGTCGTCGCGGCTCGTGACGCGCGCACGGTCGCGGAGGTACGGGTAGAACTCGGCGAGGAAGTCGGGCTCGTCGGCGGTGGGCACGTCGATGGACTGGCCGGTGGCGGCGAGGTTCCGCAGCTCCCTGCTGACCTCGACAGCGAGCGGCGCGAGGGTGAGCCTGCCTCCGGTCGGGTCCCCGGCCGGGGCATCCTGCCAGGTGTAGATGCCGTGCGCCGGGTCGCCCGTGAAACCGAACCGGCCGCCGGGCAGCCGGTGCTCGTCGAGTACGACGGTGGGGGTGAGCGCGAGGCCGCCGGGTGTGCGGCGGATGTCGAGCTCGAGTGATGCGGGACGATCGGCGATGCGCACGGGATCCTGGGCGCCCGAGGTGGAGATGAGCGGGATGCCGGCGGCCGTCGCCTCCTCGAGCAGGCCCCAGAGCGCCCGGTCCGGGAAGTCGTCGAGCTGGATCCACTGCGTCGCCGAGCCGTAGTACGGGCGTCCGGCGAGGTGCAGGGCGTAGAGCGCGGAGAGCACCCGCCGTTGGGCGCGCTGGGCGGTGCCTGCGGTCTGGGCGATGTTGTCCCAGGTCAGGGCGCCGCGGATCCAGCGGCCCTGCTTGCCGAGCAGCATCGGCCGGGCGGCGAGGTGCCGTCCACCGGACTGGAACCGGGAGTTGACCGGGGCGAGCACCTGGAACTGCAACGCGAGTTCCGTCCCTATCCGCGCGGCCGTCTCTCCGGGTGTGGGCAGGCCGCCGAGCGCGCTGCGCCAGCGCGGGACGGTCGGGGCGGGCGCTGCGGATGCTGCTGCGGGGGACTGGACTGCATACAGGGCCGGCGGCGCGGACCGCCTGCGGAAGCGGTCGACGTCGGCCTCGTCGGCCTCGATCGAGCCCGGATTCCCGCCGTTCCGGCTCGTGACGAGCAAGGCGGCGACATGCTTGCAGTTGCTCCGCATCGGGCAGGTGCAGAGCCCGGTCGCGCGCACCGCGACACCGGCGGGATTCAGGATGAACGAGATGGTCACCGTGTACGGCGTGCGTCCGGTGCCCCGGACCTTTCCGATGAGCCTGGTGCCCGAGTCGTCCCAGACTTCGGACAGGACGTGGCCGTTGCGTGCATAACGTTCACCGCGCGAAAAGGCCTGGCTTCCGACGAGGAGGGCGATCTCGTGTGAGCTGAGAGAGTGAGCCATAAGGGGGAAGAGGGTTCCTTAGAAGGTCGAACCCCATTCTCCCACGGTGTGGCCGGCAGCGGAGGCGGCGGCGGCCTCCGCTGCCGCTCAGCGGGCGAGGCGGGCGGCGGCGCCGGTGGGGACGACGACGAGCGGCACCGGAAGGGCGTTGAGCATCCGGTGGGCGGTGATGCCGAGGAAGATCGTGGTCGGCTGGGCGAGGCGGCTCGAACCGACGAAGGCGACTTCGTCCGTTCGCCACTCGATGGCCTCCACCGCGGACTCCACGTTCTCGCCGACGGCGACCTCGGTCGTGATGGCGCCCGGAGCAGACGATCGCGTCGAGTAATACTCGAGCACCGATTCGAGATGCGCCGTGCTCTCTGCGGTCCGGGCCGCCTCGACAGCGGGCGTCGACTCGCCGTGCTGGGCGCGCCGGGAGTCGACCTCGACGAGGGTGAGGAAGCGCACGTCAACGCTGAGGCCCTCCGTGAACGCCAGCAGCGAATCGAGGAGAGTCGACCAGCCGGGCCGGGTTCCGATCGCGCAGGTGATCCGGGAGATCTGCGCCGGGGCGAGGTACCCGTGCGGCGCGAGGGCGACGGGTACGGGCGAGGCGTGCAGGAGGGCGTTTGCGACACTGCCGATCGTGTAGCGACCGCGGATGCCGTGGCGTGAGGCTCCGACGACGATCCGGTCGGAGTCGAATTCCGTGACGGCCCTCAGCAGCCCGTCGGAGGTCGCATCCGCCCAGATCAGGTGCGTCGTGGCCACGACGTCGGCCGGCACTCTCGCCGCGGCGCCGGCGAGCCACTCGAGGCCCTGCTGTTCGAGGAGCGCCTCGAAGTCGGAGCCGGAGGCGCGCAGCCGGGAGGGCGCGATAGTGGAGTGCGGCAGCACGAGGCACAGCCGCAGCTCGGCTCCGGTCAGCCGGGCGAGGGCGACCCCGAGTTCGATGGCATCATTGCCGCGATCGGTCGCTTCGTAGGCGACGACGTAGTTCGCTGTCCTGGTCACGCTGGATCTCCCTGGGTTCTCGGTGAAATGTCGGTGGGGCTGGTCTGTGCGCTTCGTGGCCGGTGCTGCTCGGTGCTGCTCAACGCTGGTCAGTGCTGGTCAGTGCTGGTCGTGATGCTCATGTCCGTGCGCGTGTCCTGCGGCACCCGGCTGCACGTCGAGGGAGGGGTTGCGGTCGAAGAAGCCGACCGGCTTGAGCCAGAATGACACGGTGTCGGCCGGCATGACGGGCCACTCCTCCGGGCGGGTGATGTGGTGGATGCCGAAGACGTACCAGAGCACGATGTCGGTGTTCCGCACCGGCCGCCCGGCGCGGGTCCACTCGGGCAGGCCGTGGTCGACCGCGCTCTGGTTGACGAACTCGCCGCAGGGCCAGCGCTGCGTCTCGTCTCCGGGGGTGACCCACACCGTGTGCCCGATCACCTGGGCGCGCTGGAACACCGGCGAGGAGGGGTCGAAGAACGAGGGAATGGCGCCGCCCGGAACGAGCTTGTACGACACCGGGGTGCCGAGCCCGTTCAACGTCGCCTCGTTCACGACCTTCCAGCTGCGTTGGGTCGCCCAGTCGTAGTCGTCGAAGCCCTCGGTCTCGATGGGCGTGCTCCGCTGGGTGAGGGCGAGGCCGAGCGGATTCGCTTCGTCGATCGGCTCGACGCGCGTCTCGGAGCGGAACACCGTGTTCTCGGTCCCGTCGATGTCGAGGTCCATCCGGGCGACGATGAAGTGCTGGTGGAAGGGGGCGTATGTGCGGGTGTCCACAAGGGTGCCGTTCGGATGCGGGTGGCCCGCGTCGAGGCTCGTGACGACCATGATCCCGGTCGCGCGCACCTCGCACTCCATATTGCCGTCCTGGTAGAAGCGCCAGTAGACGAGGTATTCGTAGTTCGCGACGGTGACGTGGAAGGAGACGACGAGGCGACGCATCCGCCGTACCTCCGATCCGCCATCGTGGTCGACGTGCTTCCAGAGCACGGCGTTGTCCTCTTCGTGGATGCAGATGGCGTTGGGAATCGAGTACGGTTCGCCGGCGCTGTTGTGCAGCACGGCGTCGAGGTAGCGGATCTCGCCGAGGCAATCGCAGCCCAGTTCGAGTGAGGTCGTCATGAAGCCCAGGCCCCACTCGCCGATATCGAAAGCCGTGCGACGGAAATGATCGACGCTCGGATCCCGGTAGGGCACGACCATTTCGGCGAAGGAGAGCCGGTTGGCGATCGGGCGGACGCGCTCGCCGTCCCGGTAGCTCACCTCGTGCAGCGTCATGCCCTCCCGGTAGTTGAAGCCGACCCGGAGCGACCAGTTCTGCCACTCGACCCGGTGGCCGGTGACGGTGAAGCTCGGCCCCTCTGCCTGCACGATATCGAGCGGCCTCAGCGGAGGCCGCCGGCTCAGGTCGCGGATGCGAGGAGGGATGAGATGCGGCACGTATTCGCCCATCACGGCCGGGCGGTCGACCGCGAACGAGTCCTCGACGTCGAGGAGTTCCATCGTGTTGACGTCGATCACGAAGTGCAGTCCGCTCACCGGTCCGGCATAGGGGTTGGCGCCCGCCTCCGCGCGCACCCAGACGTCGGACCAGCCGATCCTCCTGCCCCGGAATCGCTCAGGGATGACGGCGTCACCGTAGGTCCAGGTGTCGATGAAGACGTTGTCGAGATCGGTGATGTCCCGGCGGGCGAGGGCGGCGACGACGTCAGGGTGCGCGCGGAGAGCCGCATCCGCTTCGTCCCACTCGTCGACCGTGAAGTTGGCCTGCACGCCCGGCACCGTGGTCCAGTCGAGCAGGGCGTCTGCGCTGAGGGAGACGACCGCCACCCAGGTGCTGTTCTCGGCCCGGTTCAGCACGACGAGCCGGGCGAGGCGCTCGGGCACCGCACCGGCACGATCGAAGGCGGACCTGGCGTGCCGGCCCGGCTCGACGAGTTCGATCGAGGCGAAGCGCCAGCCCGGTCCGACACCGCGCTCGCGGCCGACGATGGCTGCGGCCGCGGTGAACTCATCGGCCGTCAGTGGGTCGAGGGGATGGAAGGTCATCGGGGCTCCTCATCATCGAAGGCGTGTCTCGGCGGCGCTGTCGCCTGCCGCCGTTTGCGGTCATTATGGCACCGGTACCGCCGGACGCGAGTGCTGGCGCCGAGCGTCGCCAGCCTCTAAACTTGAGTCGACGCGACTCAGCTTTGTTTGTCGGCGGGCTGTCGCACGAGAGAGAGGAACTTCCCATGCAAGCAGGCCAGCAGCCGCCCCAGGAAGAGGCGAAGTCTGCGCTCGAGAAGTACGGCGTGAACCTCACCGAGATCGCGAAGAGCGGCAAGCTCGACCCCGTGATCGGGCGGGACGCCGAGATTCGCCGCGTGAGCCAGGTGCTCACCCGCCGCACCAAGAACAACCCGGTGCTGATCGGCGAACCCGGTGTCGGGAAGACCGCCGTTGTCGAGGGTCTCGCCCAGCGGATCGTGGCCGGCGACGTGGCCGACTCGCTCAAGGGCAAGCAGCTCGTGGCGCTCGACCTCGCCGCCCTCGTGGCCGGGGCGAAGTACCGCGGCGAGTTCGAGGAGCGGCTGAAGGCCGTGCTCAAGGAGATCAACGACGCCGAGGGTCAGATCATCACCTTCGTCGACGAACTGCACACCCTGATGGGTGCGGGCGGCGGGGAGGGCTCTGTCGCGGCATCCAACATGCTCAAGCCGATGCTCGCCCGCGGCGAACTGCGCCTGATCGGAGCGACGACGCTCAACGAATACCGCGAGTTCATCGAGAAGGACGCCGCCCTCGAGCGGCGCTTCCAGCCGGTGCTCGTCGACGAGCCGAGCGTGGAGGACACGGTCGCGATCCTGCGCGGCCTCAAGGAGCGCTACGAGGCGCACCACAAGGTGTCGATCGCGGATGCCGCTCTCGTCGCGGCCGCGTCCCTCTCGAACCGGTACATCACCGCCCGTCAGCTGCCGGACAAGGCCATCGACCTGATCGACGAGGCCGCGAGCCGGTTGCGGATGGAGATCGATTCCGCCCCCGTCGAGATCGACGAGCTGCGCCGCAGCGTCGACCGGCTCAAGCTCGAGGAGCTGGCCCTCAAGAAGGAGAAGGACGACGCCTCCCGCCAGAGGCTCGAGAAGCTGCGGGCCGACCTGCTCGAACGTGAGGACACCCTGAAGGGACTGCAGGCCCGGTGGGACAAGGAACGCGCCTCGCTCAACCGGGTCGGCGAGCTCAAGACCCGACTCGACACCGCGCGGAGTGAATCGGAGCGGGCCCAGCGCGAGGGCAACCTCGAACGCGCCTCCCGGCTGCTCTACGGCGACATCCCCGTGATGGAACGCGAACTCGCCGCCGCCGAGCAGGCAGAGTCCGACGGACCGCGGATGGTCAACGACCAGGTCACCGCGGAGGACATCGCCGCCGTCGTCGCGATGTGGACGGGTATTCCCGTCGGTCGCCTGCTCCAGGGCGAGACCGAGAAGCTGCTCAACCTCGAGGGCGAGCTCGCGCACCGGCTGATCGGCCAGAAGCGCGCCGTGCGCGCGGTCGCAGACGCGGTGCGCCGCAGCCGGGCCGGCATCTCCGACCCCGACCGGCCGACCGGCTCGTTCCTGTTCCTCGGACCGACAGGCGTGGGCAAGACCGAGCTCGCCAAGGCGCTCGCCGAGTTCCTCTTCGACGACGAGAAGGCCATGATCCGCATCGACATGAGCGAGTACGGCGAGAAGTTCTCGGTGTCCCGCCTGGTCGGGGCGCCTCCCGGCTACGTCGGCTACGAGCAGGGCGGGCAGCTCACCGAGGCGGTGCGCCGGCGCCCGTATTCGGTGATCCTGTTCGACGAGGTCGAGAAGGCGCATCCCGAGATCTTCGACGTGCTGCTGCAGGTGCTCGACGACGGGCGCCTCACCGACGGCCAGGGCCGCACCGTCGACTTCCGCAACACCATCCTCGTGCTGACGTCGAACCTCGGCTCGGCGTTCCTGATCGACCCGACGCTCAGCACCGAGCAAAAGGAGGAAGCCGTGCAGCTGCTCGTGCGGCAGACCTTCAAGCCGGAATTCGTGAACCGGCTCGACGACATCGTCGTCTTCCAGTCGCTGTCGATGGAGGACCTCGGCCAGATCGTGGAGCTCATGATCGACCGGCTCGAGAAGCGCCTCGTGGAGCGCCGCCTCGAGCTGGCCGTGACGCCGCGGGCGCGCACCTGGCTCTCCGAACGCGGCTACGACCCGATGTACGGCGCCCGCCCACTGCGGCGGCTCATGCAGACCGAGATCGACGACCGGCTCGCGACCGCGATCCTCTCCGGCAAGGTGCGCGACGGTGACACCGTGCTCGTGGACCTCGCGGCCGATGGCGACTCCCTCACGGTCGCGCCTGCGCCCGCTGTGCCGGTGCCGCCGCATCCGCTCGACGAGGCCGACCTCTAGAGCGCCGGCCCGTATCATCGCGAGAGCGGGTGAGGCGTCGTTTTCGCGCCCTGAAACCGACGATTCACCCGCTTTCGCGGTCAGCGGAACGGGGGCTGGGCGACGGGGTGCCGGCGAGGTCGGGAACTAGGCTCGGAGCATGCGTGCAACTGTGATCTATGGCGAGCGGGACATCCGCCTCGAAGAAGTACCCGACCCGATTCTCTCGACCGGCGGTGACGCGATCGTGCGCGTCGTCGCAGCCTGCGTGTGCGGCTCCGACCTGTGGCCGTACCGCGGCGTGCAGCCGACCAAGGAGCCGCACCGGATCGGCCACGAATTCGTCGGCGTTGTCGAGGAGATCGGCGCAGACGTCACCACGATCAAGGTCGGCGACTTCGTCATCGCGCCGTTCTACGACTGCGACAACACGTGTATCAACTGCCGGAACGGCGTGAGCACCTCCTGCCTGCACGGCGGCTGGTGGGGTGCTGACGACCGGCTCGGCGGCTTCGCCGACGGCGCCCAGGGCGAGCGCGTCCGCGTGCCGCACGCGGACGGTTCCCTCGTCGCGACACCGTCCCAGCCGACGGATGCCCAGATCCCGGGCCTGCTGACCCTCGCAGATGTGATGGGCACCGGGCACCACGCCGCGGTCTCCGCGGGAGTGACCCCGGGCAGCACCGTCGTCGTCGTGGGTGACGGCGCCGTGGGCCTGTGTGCGATCCTCGCCGCGAAGCGCCTCGGGGCCTCACGGATCGTCGCTATGTCCCGGCACGCCTCGCGGCAGGTCGTCGCGCGCGAATTCGGCGCGACTGACATCGTCGAGGAGCGTGGCGCCGAGGGCGTCGCGAAGATCCACGAGATGTTCGACGGCATCGGCGCGGACTTCGTGCTCGAGTGCGTCGGAACCAAGGAATCGATGGAGCAAGCTGTCGCATCGGCCCGACCCGGCGGAATGGTCGGTTACGTGGGCGTGCCCACCGGTGGCCCGATTGCCATGCAGCCCCTCTTCGGCCGCAATGTCGGGATCAACGGCGGTGTCGCATCCGTGCGCGGCTACATCGAGGAACTGCTGCCGGAGGTGCTCTCCGGGGCGATCAACCCGGGCCGTGTCTTCGACCTGGAGCTGCCGCTCGCCGACGTCGCCGAGGCGTACGCCGCGATGGACGAGCGCCGCGCGATCAAGGTCCTCCTCCGCCCCTAACCCGCCCGGAACCCGCCGCTCGCAGCCTTCCTGGCCGCGAGAGTACGAAAAAGGCCCCTTCGCTTCGCGTGAAGGGGCCTTTTTCGTACTCTCGCGGGGGAAGCGGGGTGGGTCAGTCGTTGGCGAGCAGGAGCTCGGTGAGGGGCTTGCGGGTGCGCGGCGCGATCTCACGGGCGTAGAGCTCGGGGGAGAGGGCGTCGACGTCACCGAGGACACCGAGGACGGTCACCGAGACGACGGCGAGGTCGGACGTGAGGCCGAAGGCCTCGGCGATCGCCGCGCCGTCGATGCCGCCGAGCTGGTGGGTGTACAGCCCCTCTTCCTGGGCCTGGATGGTGAGGTGCGCGACCGCCTGGCCGAGGTCGTAGCGGGCCCACGGGTTCTCGCGGGTCTCGTCGATCGGCAGATGCGCGATGTTCACGATGAGCACGGACGCGGCATCCGCCCAGGACTTGTTGAAGCCCATCAGGCCCTCGTATACCTTGGCGAAGCTCGCGGTGCCGCGGCGCGCGACGATGAAGCGGGCCGGCTGGATGTTGCTCGCGGACGGGGCCCAGCGGGCGGCCTCGAGAAGCGTGGTGAGGGTCGTCTCGTCGATGACCGCGGTCGGGTCGAAGCCGCGCGGGCTCCATCGTCCGGAGAGCGCGGGGAGAAGGGGCGACGTCGTGTCGGCGGCGCGGCTGAGGGTGTCGGTGATGAGGGTCATGTGCCCGTCTTTCGTCTGGAGCGTGTGGGTGTCCGGGGCAACGTTGACCCGCTCTCCTCAACGCGCGCGCGCCGCGTCGTTATTCCATGCACACGCATACTGCGCGGCCGTGTGTCGCTTTGTGTCGCGAAAGCGGGTGAATCGTCGGTCTCAGCGCGGGATAACGACGATTCACCCGCTTTCGCGGGTTGGGCCGGGCCGGGTGGCGGGTGGGGCGGGCGTTAGGCGGGGGTGGCGGCGATGAGGTTGTCCCGCACCTGGCGGCGCAGCACCTTGCCCATCATCGAGCGGGGGAGCTCCTCGACCTCGACGATGCGCCGCGGCACCTTGTACGCCGAGAGCCGGGTGCGGCAGTACTCACGCAGGGCGTCGACGTCGAGCGCGGCGCCGTCGGTGAGCACGATCGCGGCGACGACGTCCTCGCCGCCGTTCTTGCTCGCGATGCCCACGACGGCGGCGTCGGCGACGTCGGGGTGTGAGAGCAGAGCGGCTTCGACCTCGGACGGCGACACGTTGAACCCGCCCGTGATGATGAGTTCCTTGATGCGGTCGACGATGGTGACGAAGCCGTCGGCGGAGACGCGCACGATGTCGCCGGTGCGGAGCCAGCCGCCCTCGAGGAGCACCTTGGCGGTCTCGCTCGGCTGGTCCCAGTAACCGGAGAAGACCTGCGGGCCGCGGACGAGCAACTCGCCCTCTTCCTCGACACCGCGGTCGATCGACGGGTCCTTCGGGTCGACGACGCGGATCTCTGTGCTCGGGAACGGCACTCCAACGGTACCTGGGCGGCGGCTCGGGCCGATCGGGTTTCCGACGGCGATCGGCGAGGCCTCGGTCATGCCGTACCCCTCGACGAGGAGCCCGCCGGTGGCGGACTCCCAGCGTTCGACGATCGAGACGGGCAGGCTCATCGCGCCAGAGATCGAGAAGCGGATGCTCCGCAGGCTCACGTTCCGTTTCTCGGCAGCGGTGACCAGCCGGTCGTAGATCGGCGGAACCGCGGGAAGGAAGGTCGGCGGAGTGTGCTTCGCGGCGTCCAGCAGCAGGTTCTCATCGAACTTCGGGAACAGCACGAGCCGGGCCCCTGTCGCCATCGCGAAGGTGAGGCAGAGGGTGAGGCCGTAGGCGTGGAACATCGGCAGGACGGCGTAGAAGACCTCCTGGCCGGGGGTGAGACCGGGCACCCACGCCTCGCCCTGGAGCGCGTTGGCCCGCAGGTTCGAGTGGGTGAGGATCGCGCCCTTCGGGGTGCCGGTCGTGCCGCTGGTGTACTGCAGAACCGCGGTGTCGCCGAGGGCCGGTCGCGGGTGGTTGTGGCGGAGCTTGCGGGCGCGCACGAGGGAGGACCACTCGATGGCGTCCTTCGGCAGCTCGGAGACGGTGAGTGCGTCTCGCGAGGACCGGGCCTGCTTGATCGGCAACCGCAGGGCGATTCGCTTGACCAGCGGCATCGCATCCGTGAGGTCGACGGCGACGACGGTGCGGAGTCCCAGGTCGGCCGGGAAGTCGCGCACGGTCGCGTAGACCTTGTCCCAGACAATCGCGACCCGGGCGCCGTGGTCTTCGAACTGGTGCCGCAGCTCGCGCTCGGTGTAGAGCGGGTTGTGCTCGACGACGATCGCGCCGAGGCGCAGCACGGCGTAGAACGCGACCACGTGCTGGGGGCAGTTGGGCAGCACGAGAGCGACCCGGTCGCCGGGCTTCACGCCGAGGCGCATCAGCCCGTTCGCAACGCG
Source organism: Cryobacterium sp. MDB1-18-1 (assembly GCF_004402735.1). Taxonomy (NCBI): domain Bacteria; kingdom Bacillati; phylum Actinomycetota; class Actinomycetes; order Micrococcales; family Microbacteriaceae; genus Cryobacterium; species Cryobacterium sp. MDB1-18-1. The sequence continues at coordinate 14,974 of NZ_SOFR01000027.1, forward strand.
CGAGATCTGCTCCCCGAGCTGGGTGTAGCTCGTGGTGCCGCCGAAGAAGTCGAGCGCGATCGCGTCGGCGTAGAGCCGGCAGGAGGCCTCGATCATGCCGACGAGGGTGTCGGAGGGGGCCGGGATGGTGTTCGGCACCCCGGGGGCGTACGAGCCGAGCCAGGGCTTGTTGGCGAAGGCGTTCATCGTTCGGCCGGTTCGGGGGTTTGCACGGTGTCCCGGTCGCTCGCGAGCGCGCGAGCCGACCCGAGTTCGACCTTGAGGGCGGCGACGAAGGCGTCGATGTCGGCCTCCTCGGTGTCGAAGCCGCACATCCAGCGCACCTCGCCGGTCGCCGGGTTCCAGTCGTAGAAACGGAACGCCTCCCGCAGGCTGTCGGCGACGCCGGGCGGCAGCACCGCGAACACGGCATTGGACTGGGTGGGCTGGCTGAAGGAGACGCCTGTGATCGAGCCGTCCGCGATGCCGTCGTCGAGGGCGGTTCGCAGTTTCGTGGCCATGGCGTTCGCGTGGCCGGCGTTCCGGAGCCAGAGGTCGCCGTCGAGCAGCGCGATCAGCTGTGCCGAGATGAACCGCATCTTCGAGGCGAGCTGCATGTTGAGCTTGCGCAGGTAGACCAGGCCGGCGGATGCCTCGGGGTTGAGCACGACGATGCACTCGCCGTACATCATCCCGTTCTTGGTGCCGCCGAAGCTCAGCACGTCGACGCCGGCGTCGCGCGTGAACGCGCGGAACGGGACGCCGAGCGCTGCGGCCGCATTGGAGAGGCGGGCGCCGTCCATGTGCAGGGTCATGCCGTTCGCGTGCGCGTGGTCGGCGATGGCCCGCACCTCCTCGATGCTGTACGCGGTGCCGAGCTCGGTGGTCTGGGTGATCGAGACGACGAGCGGCTGGGCGCGGTGCTCGTCGCCCCAGCCCCAGGCCTGCTGGTCGATCAGCGCGGGGGTGAGCTTGCCGTCGGGGGTGTCGATGGTGAGGAGCTTGATGCCGGCGACCTTCTCGGGGGCGCCGCCCTCATCCGAGTTGATGTGCGCGGTCGAGGCGCAGATGACGGCGCCCCAGCGCGGCAGCATCGACTGCAGGCCGACCACGTTCGCGCCGGTTCCGTTGAAGACGGGGAAGGCCTCTGTGCCCTCGCCGAAGTGCCGCGCGAACACCTCCTGGAGGCGCTCGGTGTACACGTCTTCGCCATAGGAGATCTGGTGGGCGCCGTTGGCCCTGCCGATCGCCTCGAGGATCTCGGGGTGCACCCCGGAGTAGTTGTCCGAGGCGAAACCGCGCGAGGAAAGGTCATGGAGTTGAGTCACCCCTCCATCCTTGCGCATCCGGCTCCGCCGCCACTGTGAGATATGCCCGCGGACCGGCGCCCGCGCATCCGCTCAGCCCCGGAGCGCCTCGCGGAAGGTGACCCGTGCCCCCATCCGGAGGAGAGAATTCGCGTAGATGCGGGAGCCGATCAGGATCACGAGGGCGGTCGAGGCGAGCAGGATCGCGAGCGAGAGCAGCGGCTCCCACCAGGCGGCGGTGCCGAGGAAGATCCGCATGGGCATTCCGACGGGTGCCGAGAACGGAATATAGGACATGATCGCGAGCACGGTGGGGTTGTCGTTGAACAGGATCACCAGGAAATAGGGAATCATCACGAGGACGAGCACCGGCGAGGTCGCCGAGCCGACGTCCTCCTGCCGGGACACCATCGACGCCGTCGCCGCGAACAGCGAGGCGAGCATCACGAACCCGAACGCGAAGAACACCGCGAACCAGACGAGCGACGGGCCGATGTCGCCGAGCAGGACGTGCTGGCCGGTCACCGCCATGCCGATAGAGACGAGCAGGCCGATCGCGACGATCTGCCCGAAGGCCATGATGCTGTTGCCGACGACCTTGCCGGCGAGGAGCGCCCGCACCGGGATGGTCGTCATCAGGATCTCGACGACGCGGGTCTGCTTCTCCTCGACGACGCTCTGCGCGATCGTGGAGCCGAAGGTGATCGCCGACATGAAGAAGACGAGCCCGAAACCGATCGCGACGAGGTAGACGAGGCCCTCGCCCTGTTTCGATGGTTCCAGAAGGGTCACCTCCGGGCGGAGGCTGAGGACGCCGACGACCTCGAGCGGGGTCGCGGAGAGGGCGATCACCCGCAGGGGCAGCGGGTAGCCGGCCTGCGATTCCGCCGGCACGATCGCGGCGGTCACCGTGCCCGCCCGAACGAGGGCCTCGGCGGCGGCGACATCGTCGGCCTCGACGGCGGCCAGCGTGCCGGCCTGGCGCACGACCTGCGCGGCGGCGGACCCGACCACCGCGACCTTGGGCAGGGTCTGGTTCTGGCCCGCGATGCCGCCGGCCACGACGGACCCGATCGAGACGAGCAGCAGGATGCCCGTGGAGATCAGGAAGGCCTTGCTGCGGAGCCGGGCCACGATCTCCCGGGTCGCCACGAGCCAGACGCTCTGCCGAAGCGTCGGCGCCGGATACCGGTCGGCCGTTCCCGATGGAGTGCTCACTGCACGACCTCCTTGAAGATGGAGGCCAGGCTCGGGCGTTGCCGGCTGAAAGCGAGGACCGGGCCGCGCTCGAGGGCGAGGCGGAGGACGGCCTGGCTCGCGGCATCCGTCTGGGCCTCGAAGACAGCGAAACCGCCGCTCACCTCGAGGACGTCGACGCCGGGCACCGTGCGGACCCAGCCGGCGTCGTCACCCGTGCGGATCTCGAAGCGCGGGCTGCTGTGCCGCTCGCGAAGTTCCTCGCGGGGGCCGTTCGCGCGGATCTCACCGCCGGCGATGATGACGAGGTCGTCGCAGAGGCGTTCGACGATGTCGAGCTGGTGCGAGGAGAACAGCACGGGGACACCGCGAGCGGCATAACTGCCGAGCACGCCCATCACGACCTCGACCGCGAGCGGGTCGAGTCCGGAGAACGGTTCGTCGAGGACGAGGAGCTCGGGGTCGTGCACGAGGGCCGCCGCGATCTGCGCACGCTGCTGGTTGCCGAGGGAGAGCGATTCTACAAGGTCGCCGCTGCGCTCGCCGAGGCCCAAGCGCTCGAGCAGCTCTGCGGCGTTGCGCCGGGCGGATGCCGGGGGCAGCCCGTGCAGGCGGGCCAGGTAGACGAGCTGCTCGCCGATCTTCATCTTGGGGTACAGCCCGCGTTCCTCGGGCATGTAGCCGAAGCGGCGGCGGTCATCCGCGGTCAGCGGAACCCCGCCCTGCCGGACGTCGCCGGAGTCGGACGACAGCACGCCGAGGATGATCCGCATCGCGGTCGTCTTGCCTGCGCCGTTCGCGCCGACGAAGCCGGTCAGTCGGCCGTCGGCGATGTCGAAGCTCACGTCGGTCAGCACCTGCCGGGTGCCGAACCGCTTACTGACGTGCTCGATCGAGAGCATGCCCCTCCTCCGTATGCGACCCCACGCTAGCGCGCCTCTCCGCTACCTGTCGCCGGTTCGGACAATAGTGGCCGTGACACCGGCCGCAGTCGTCCGCAGCGGCAACACCTGTCGGGTGGCGCGGTCAGCCGAGGGGGATGCGCGTGTTGTTGACGGATGCCGCCGGCACGTCCCAGAGGGACACGACCTGTTCGGCGAGCTCGGGTTCGAGGCCGTCAAGGGCGCGGACCACGAAGATCGCGGTCGCGGCGGTCTGGCCGCTCGGTGAGGCCGCCTTCGCGAAGCCGTGGCCGACGGCGCGGGTCCACGTTTCCGCCGCCGACTTCGCCGCCGCGTAGTTCGCACCGCCGGGGGCCGGCGCTTCCACCGAGACCGACGAGACGATGGCGAGGCGACCGGCCGGCGACGCGAGCAGGTCGGCGTTGAAGGCGCGGCTCGTGTTGCGGAGCGTGGTCACGATATTCCGGTGCAGGAATGCCCAATCCTCGTCCGACTGGCCGGCGAGACCGCCGCCGCCGCGCCAGCCGCCGACGAGGTGAATGAGCCCGTCGATCATGCCGTGGTCTGCATGGATACGTTCGGCGAGATTGGTGACGGCCGCACCGTCTGCGAGATCGCAGGCATAGGGGAACGAGCCGGGGACGCTCCCGACGAGCGCGTCGAGGCGTTGCCGGTTCGACCCGACGACGATCACGCGGGCGCCCGCAGCCGCGAGCGCCGCGGAAACGGCCAGCCCTGCGACACTGGTCGCACCGGCGACGAGCACGGTGCGGCCGGCGACGAACCTGCGGGCGGCATCCGCTGCTTCGGTCATCGTCGGCCGCCCCGGCTAGTCGCGCCCGGTGATGCCGGCCGTCGACTCGATGACGGCCTTCATCTTCTTGTCGAGCGCCTCGAAGAACATCGAAAGCGGGAATTCGTCGTCGAGCACGAGGTCGGTGTACCCCTTCGGAGGTCCGGCGAGCACGTCGAGCGGGAGCCCGCGCGCCCAGGCCGAGGCCGGGTTCGGCGTGAGCGTCTCGGCGATCATCGCGTACGCGGCGAGCCAGTGCGCCTTCTTCGGCCGGTCGATCGAGGCCCAGTAGAGTTCGTCGATCCGGGCGCCGAGTGCGATCACGACGTCGGGGACGGCGTCCCAGTCGAGGCTGAGCGCAGTGTCCGTCCAGTGCAGCACGTGGTGCTGGTGCATCCACGCGAACAACAACTGGCCGCCGAGGCCGTCGTAGTTGCGCACCCGGCTGCCGCTGATCGCGAAGCGGAAGATCCGGTCGAAGATCACCGCGTACTGCACGAGGCTCGCATGCCTGCGGGCCTCCGGGCTCGCGTTGTCGTCGCGCGCGATCGTGACCGACTCGCGGAAGGCGGTGAGGTCGCAGCGCAGTTCCTCGAGGGAGTAGAGGAAGAACGGCATCCGCTGCTTGATCATGAACGGGTCGAACGGGAGGTCTCCGCGCATGTGGGTGCGGTCGTGGATGAGGTCCCACATCACGAAGGTTTCCTCGGTGAGGTGCTGGTCGTCGAGAAGCGCCGCGGCCTCGGTGGGCAGCTCGAGGCGGGTGATGGCGGATGCCGCACCGACGACCCTGCGGAAGCGCGCGGCCTCCCGGTCGGCGAAGATCGCACCCCAGGTGAAGGTCGGGATCTCGCGCATCGCGACCGTCTCGGGGAAGAGCACGGCCGAATTGGTGTCGTAACCGGGTGTGAAATCGAGGAACCGGATCGGCACGAACAGCTTGTTCGTATACTCCTGCTCGAGTTCGGCGACGAACTCCGGCCAGATCACCTCGACCAGGACCGCCTCGACCAGACGGTTCGTGCTGCCGTTCTGGGTGTACATCGGGAAGACGACGAGGTGACGGATCCCATCGGTCCGGTGCAGCTGCGGCTGGAACTCCATCAGGGAGTCGAAGAAGTCGGGCACGCCGAAGTCTTCGGCCGCCCAGCGGGCGAAGTCGCGGCCGAGCGCCGCGAGGTAGCCGGCGTCGTGCGCGAAGTACGGGGCGAGTTCCTCGATGGCCGAGCGAATCACGGCGATGTGGCCGGCGGCATCCGCCCGGTCGGCGGGCTCGGGGACCGAACCGTCCTTGGCCTGGATGGCCTGCATCGCCGTGGCAGCGGCCTTCAGTCGCAGCCACGCCGGGGTGGTGGCGACGTCTGTGCCGACTGCGGTGCCGAGGTCCGGCGTGTCCTCGAGAACCTCGGGCTCACCGACCAATGCTTCTGCACTGTAATTCGACATGGGAACCTCCCGTCCTCGTGAATGCCGCGGTCGCGGCGGTGTGTACGCGCTTCTCTGCGCGAGCCCCCAGCGTATCCGGGGACAGACGGCGTTTTCATGCGGGCTGCCGCAGTGAATCGCCGTGTTCGGCCGGTTTCGCGCGTGAATAAGCCGCGCAGTGCAGTCCGGTACCGCCCACGGGCGCTCGCGATCTCCCTCGGTCCATCCTGAAACGATTCATGTTCCCTGCGCTCGAAGCGTCGGTCAAAACCGGTGCTGAGATGTGCACAAAGATCGTGTACGTTGCTAATGATGTGTGAAAACCCACACGACTTTCTCAGCCGGCCCACACGGTCGCCCTGAGTCGTGCCACCGGAGACACACGTTCTTAATCCACACCCAAAGGAGTCCAAGGTGGCGTCGAAACCTGCTGCAGAGATTATTCAAAGTATCGGAGGTGCCGGAAACGTCGTGGGTCTCACCCATTGCGCCACCCGGCTCCGCTTCCAGCTCAAGGATGCATCCGGTATCGACCAGTCGGCCGTCGAGGCGATTCCCGCCGTCCTCGGTGCCGTCCCCCAGACGGGCGACCGCTACCAGGTCGTCATCGGTGGCGCGGTTGAGACCGTGTACAACGAAATTATGGCCCTCCCCGAAATGAAGCGGATCAGCTCCGGCGGATCCAGCGAGGGCGACTCCGTCGCCGATATGAAGGCTGCGGGGAAGGCAAAGGGACCGCGCGGAAAGTTCGCCGCCCTCGACACGTTCTTCGAGGTCCTGTCCGACTCGTTCCGTCCCATCCTCGGTGCGCTGCTGGGCGCGTCGCTGTTCATCACCTTCATGGCCTTGATGGCGACCCTCGGTGTCATTCCGGCCTGGAACGCGCCCGGCGTCACCCTTGATCCGTCGTGGCAGTTCGTGAACCTGATGTGGCAGGGCGTCTTCGTCTTCCTGCCGCTGATGGTTGCATACAACGCCTCCAAGCGGATGGGCGCCGACCCGTGGGTCGGCTTCGGCATCATGGCCGTCGTCATGCTCCCGGGCTTCACCGCCCTGGGGAAGACCGATGGTGCGGAGTCCGTCTTCGGCGGCCACGCATCCGTCGTGCAGATCTTCGGACTGCCGCTGACGGTGTTCGACTACAGCTCGCAGGTGTTCCCGCCGCTGCTGATGGCCGGAGTGCTCGCCGCCCTGACCGTGCTCCTGAAGAAGATCATTCCGTCCAGCGTCCAGCTCATCTTCGTGCCGTTCATCAGCATGCTCATCATGATCCCGCTGACCGCCTTCCTGATCGGCCCGATCGGTGTGTACGGCGGAGCCGGACTCGGTAACTTCCTCAAGTCGATCAACGATTTCTCGCCGTTCATCTTCGCGGTCGTCATCCCGCTGGCCTACCCGTTCATGGTTCCGCTCGGCCTGCACTGGCCGCTGAACGCGATCATGCTGCTCAACATCCAGTCCCTCGGGTTTGACTTCATCCAGGGCCCGATGGGCGCCTGGAACTTCGCGTGCTTCGGTGCCACTGCCGGTGTGCTCTTCCTCGCCATTCGCGAGAAGGACCGCCTGATGAAGCAGACCGCGACGGGCGCTCTCGCTGCCGGTCTCCTCGGCGGTATTTCCGAACCCTCCCTCTACGGAATCCACTTGCGGTTCAAGCGCATCTACCCGCGCATGCTCATCGGTTGCCTCGTCGGTGGCGTCATCATCGGACTCGGCGGCGGCGTCAAGACCAGCGCATTCGTCTTCACCTCGCTGCTGACCATCCCCGCGTTCGACAACATCCCGCTGTACACGATCGCCATCGCTGCAGCCTTCTTCACCGCGATGATCCTCGTGATCCTCTCCGGCTACCAGACGCCGGAACAGAAGGCGGAAGTTGCCGCCCAGGTTGCGGCCGACGAAGCCGAAGCGAGCAAGAAGTCCGCACACGTCGCATCCGTCGCAGCACCGGTTGCCGCCGGTACTGCAGGCGCAGGCGTCGCCACTGCGACCAGCACCGGAACGGCCACCGCCGTCGCCACCCTGCTCGCCACGATCGGTTCGCCGGTCGCCGGTATCGTCGTTCCGCTCGCCGAGGTCCCTGACCCCGTGTTCAGCAAGGGAATCGTCGGCCCCGGCGTCGGGATCGACCCGACAGAGGACACCGTCTACGCCCCCGCTGCCGGCAAGGTCCTCGTCGCCCAGCCGACCGGTCACGCTTTCGGGCTGCTGCTCGACAGCGGCGTCGAACTGCTCATCCACGTGGGTATCGACACCGTGAACCTGGCAGGCAAGGGCTTCGACGTCAAGGTCGCCGCCGGCGACCGCGTCGAAGCCGGCACCCCGCTGGTGGTCTTCGACCGCACGATCATCGAGGACGCGGGCTACTCGCTCGTCACCCCGGTGCTCGTGACGAACGCCCGGAAGTTCGGGCCCGTCGAGCAGGCTGCCTCCGGCCACGTCCAGGTCGGAAGCCCGCTCCTGACGGTCGCCGCTAAGTAACGGTCGTCACCCGGTAATACGCATCACGTTTCACCGCACAATGCGGGCAGAGGATTCTCTGCCCGCCTTGTGTTTTTTGTCAGGAGCGCTCAGGGGCGGATGCCGCGCGCAGTCGCCAGAGCGAGGTCACCTCTGCGGCCCTCGCCGCGTGCAGCGGGTCGTCGGCGTCGGCGGCCTTCCGGTGCACGGGCTTCGTGTCGAGGCGTGCGACGACCTCGAGACCGGCGTCGTCGAACTGGTCGAGCAGGGCGTCCCTGGAACGCAGCCCGAGGTGCTCGGCGATGTCGGAAAGCACGAGCCAGCCCTCGCCTCCGGGTGCGAGATGCCCGGAGAGGCCGGAGAGGAAGCCCTGCAGCATCTGCCCGTCCGGATCGTAGACGGCGTGGTCGGTTGCGGTGACGGCGGCTCCGGGGATCCACGGCGGGTTGCAGACGATCAGGTCGGCGAGTCCGGACGGGAACAGGTCGGTGTCCTCGATCGTGACCGACGTCGTGAGGCCGAGCCTCGCAACGTTCTCGCGCGCACAGGCCAGCGCGCGCGGGGACGTGTCCGTGCCGATCACGCGATCGAAGCCACGGCCGGCGAGGATCGCGGCGATCACGCCGGTGCCGGTGCCGATGTCGAAGGCGGTGCGGGAGGCATCCGTTGCCGCGCTCGTGCTCCCGGTCGAGGCCGTCGCGGGGAGCGGCGCGGCGAGCACGAGGTCGAGGTATTCTCCGCGAACGGGCGAGAAGACGCCGTAGTGCGCGTGGATGCTGCCGCCGAGCGCCGGGACGACGACGCCCCTCACCCGCCACTCGTGGGCGCCCATCACGCCGAGCAACTCGCGCAGTGACGTGACCGTCGCGGCACGGCCGGCCGGGCCGTAGGTCTCGAGGCAGGCGGCTCGGGCATCGGGCGCGCGCCGCAGGGCGATCGTGTAGTCGGCGTCGAGCGGAATGAGCACGAGGCCGAGCAGCCGGGCGCGCTCGTGGGCGTCGGCCCTGGTCCGTTCGAAGAGGGCCGCCGGGCCGCGGCGCGGCGGATGCGTGCGGCGGCGCGCGGTGTCGATGTGGTCGATGCGGCGGGCGAGTGCGCCGAGCAGCTGCCGGGCGTTCTGGAAATCGCCGGCCCACAGCATCCCGGTGCCCGACTTGGCGAGGCGGTATGCCGCGTCCGCGGTCATCCGGTCGTCGGCGACCACGACGGTCTCGGGTGCCGGCCAGTGGTTCTCTGAGTGCCAGCCGGTGAGCGGGGGCGACGGATGCGTGAGATCGGTGGGCTTCAGCGGCGTGCGGGACATGGGGTCCGCTCCTGTGACACGACACGTGGTGGCTGGGCCTCCGACGCTCGTGCGCGTGGGACTCGTCCCCCCGGACGAGTGCCGGCGGTCTCCCCTGAGTATCGCAGCGTTCGGAAGGGAACGGGGCTGGCGAACGGGGTTGTGCGGCAGGGGTGTTGACAGCCGGGAGGGGAGCCACCTAGTATGGAAACGATTCCATGGAATCGTTTCCACGACGCAGGGCCCAATCACACAATGAGGTGAGCATGATGAACGCGATCACGATCCGCGAGGTCGCAGCGCTCGCCGGCGTCTCCGTCGCCACCGCCTCCCGGGTGCTCTCCGGCAACCCGGCCACCTCGCCGACCTCGAGGGCCCGCGTCGCCTCGGCCGCGGCGGAACTCGACTTCCGGCCGAACGCCCAGGCCCGCGCGCTGCGCGGAGCCAGGACGAACGCCCTGGGCCTCCTGGTTTCCGACGTGCGGAACCCCTTCTTCGCCGACCTCGCCCACACCGTCGAACAGGCGGCCAACCTGCACGGCTACGTGACCCTGCTCGGCAACGCCAACGAACGCGCCGACCAGCAGGACCGGTACCTCGACACCCTGATCTCGCGGAGGGTCGACGGCATCATCCTCGCCCCCGTCGGGGAGGGGAGCGACAGCATCCGCTCCCTCATCGCCCGTGAGATCCCCACCGTCTTCGTCGACCGCACGATCGCGGGCATGGACCTGCCGAGCGTGACGACGGATGGAACCACCGGCATCCGCCAGGCCGTTGAACACCTCGCTGCGGCCGGCCACACCCGGATCGGCTATATCTCGGGGCCGCAGGCCAGCTCGACCGGGCGAGACCGGTTCGCCGCCTTCACCCGGTGCGTCACCGAGAACGGGCTGAGCGCCGACCCCTCACTCGTCTACTTCGGCGACTACCAGGCGGCCAGCGGCTCGGCCGGCGTGCACGCCCTGCTGGGCCTCCGCGAGCCGCCGACCGCCCTGCTCGTTGCCGACAGCCTGATGGCCGTCGGCGCCATCGCCAGCCTGCACGACCTCGGGGTGCTTCTCGGCGTCGACCTCGCCATGGTCGCCTTCGACGACGTCGAGTGGTTCGCGCTGCTCAACCCCGCACTGAGCGTCATCTCGCACAGCGTCGCCGATATGGGCCGCACCGCGGTGGACCTGCTGCTGCAGGTCATCGACGGCGGCACCCCTGCCTCGGTCGTGCTGCCGAGCGAACTGATCGTCCGGGCGTCGTCGGCACCGGCCGGAACACCGGGAACACCGCCCCGCCCGCCCACGCCGCCCGCGGTACCCCCAGCACCCACAGCCAGTCATAACAGCGTAAGGACGCACTGAAATGAATCCACAACCCCTGGTCACCCTGCAGAACGTGGGCAAGACCTTCGGCCAGGTGACCGTCATCAAGGACGTCACCGTGAGCGTCTACGCCGGCCACGTACAGGTGCTCCTCGGCGAGAACGGCGCCGGGAAATCCACGCTGATCAAGATGATGGCCGGGGTATACCAGCCCGATTCCGGCGACATCGTGGTCGACGGCGCCGTCGTGACGCTCCCGACGACCCGCGCGGCGGAGGACCTCGGTATCGCCACCATCCACCAGGAACTCAACCTCGTGCCGACCATGAGCGTCGCCGAGAACGTGATGCTCGGGCGGATGCCGACCAGGCACGGCATGGTCGACCGGCGCGCCCTCCGCAACCGGGCGCGTGCCGCCCTCGCCCTGATCGGTCTCGACGTCGACGTGGACACCCCGGTCGGCGAGCTCGGCATCGCCAAGCAGCAGCTCGTCGAGATCGCCAAGGCGCTCAGCATCAACGCGCGCATCCTCATCCTCGACGAGCCGACAGCCGCACTCACCCGGCACGAGACCCAGGCGCTCTTCGCCGTGATGGCCGACCTCCGGCGCCGCGGCGTCGCGATGCTCTTCATCAGCCACCACCTCGACGAGATCGCCGAGGTCGGCGACACGGTCACGGTGCTGCGCGACGGCGAATTCGTCGCCGAGGTGCCGGCCTCGACACCGGAAGCGGAGCTGGTGCGGCTCATGGTCGGCCGCAACATCGAGGACCAGTTCCCCCGGCGCGCCCCCGTGCTCGCCGAACCGGCCGAGATCCTCGCGGTCGAGAACCTCAGCGCGAGCGGCTCGTTCAGCGACGTGAGCTTCACCGTGCACGCCGGTGAAGTGCTCGGGATCGCCGGACTCGTCGGCGCCGGTCGCACCGAACTGATCCGGGCGATCGCGGGCGTCGACCACTACGACTCCGGCGCCGTTGTGGTGCGCGGGCACCGCCTGCCGAAGGGCAACATCCCGGCCGCGATCGCCGCGGGCATCGGCCACGTGCCCGAGGACCGCAAGGGACAGGGGCTCGTGCTCGGGGCATCCGTCAACGACAACCTCGGCTACGCGACGCTCGCGTCGACCGCACGCCTCGGGCTCGCAGACTTCACCGGCCAGCGCCGCAGGGCCCAGGCCGTCGCCGAGAAGCTCCGCATCCGGATGCACACCATCGACCAGCCCGTCGGCGCACTGTCAGGCGGCAACCAGCAGAAGGCCGTCTTCGGCCGCTGGATCATCGCCGCCTCGACCGTGCTGCTGCTCGACGAGCCCACCCGCGGCGTCGACGTCGGCGCCAAGGTCGAGATCTACGAACTGATGAACGCGATCACGGATGCCGGTGGCGCGATCGTCATGGTCTCGAGCGAACTCCCTGAGGTCCTCGGCATGAGCGACCGCATCCTGGTGATGCGGGACGGCCGGATCGCCGGCGAGCTCAGCGCCGCGGACGCCACCCAGGACGCCGTGATGACCCTCGCCGCCCGGGAAGCGGGCAGCACCGAGATCGACGCCATCGTCGACGACATCGAATCCGACGAACCGATCAACGAACCGATCAACGAACCGATCACCACAACGACCGACGGCGACCTCGCCGCCGTCACCCGCGACAACGCACCGACCCACGAGAAGGAATGACACCGATGTCCACGACTACCCTGGCCCCGGCGCGCCGCCGCGTCGACTACAAGAAATTCCTTGCCAACAACGGAGCGCTCGTCGGCCTCGTCGTGTTGTGCCTCGCCCTCTTCATCGCCACCCCGGACTTCCTGACCGGGCAGAACCTGCTGAACATCGGCATCCAGGTCTCCACCGTCGCCGTGCTCGCGTTCGGGATGACCTTCGTCATCGTCGCGGGCGGCATCGACCTGTCGGTCGGCGCGGTCGCCGCCCTCGCGGCCATGGTGTCCAGCTGGCTCTTCGTCGCCGCCGGGCTTCCCGGCTGGTTGACCCTGATCGGCGGGCTCGTCACCGGGCTCCTCGCCGGGATGGTCAACGGCCTCGCGAACGCCTACGGCAAGCTGCCCTCGTTCATCGCGACCCTCGCGATGCTGAGCGTCGCCCGCGGCCTCACCCTCGTCATCTCCGACGGCCGCCCGATCAAGACAGCGGCCGAGGTTTCCTTCCTCGGCGGAAACCTCGGACCGGTCCCGATGCCGATCGTCGTGCTCCTGCTCTCAGCCGTCGTCGCCTCCTTCGTGCTCAACCGCACCGTGATCGGGCGGTCGATGTACGCGGTCGGCGGCAACGCCGAGGCGGCGCGCCTGTCCGGGCTGCCGGTCAAGCGCATCCTCGTCACCGTCTTCGCCCTCGCCGGCCTGTTCGCGGCGCTCGCCGGGCTCCTCCTCGCCGGCCGGCTCGACTCCGCGCAGCCCCAGGCGGCTGCCGGCTACGAGCTCGACGCCATCGCGGCCGTCGTCATCGGCGGCGCATCGCTCTCTGGCGGCCTCGGCAAGATCTCGGGCACCTTCGTCGGCGCGCTCGTGCTCGTCGTGATCCGCAACGGCCTCAACCTGCTGAACGTCACCTCGTTCTGGCAGCAGGTCGTCATCGGCCTCGTGATCGCCCTCGCCGTCGGCGTCGACGTGCTGCGCCGCAAGACGCGCAACAGCTGAGCACTATTCCTCCACACCCGCACTTTCTCCCTTTCCCTCCATCGCTCAAACCAAAGGAACACACAATGAAGTCGTCCTCTTTCCGCAGAATCGCCGCCGTCACCACCGCAGCCGCCCTCATCCTCGTCGGCACGACCGCGTGCGGCCGGGGCGGTGGGGACTCGGCATCCGGCACCAAGATCGTGCTGGCCGTCTCCACCCTGAACAACCCGTTCTTCGTCGAGCTGCGCGACGGCGCCCAGGCCGCCGCGACCGCCGCCGGCCTGCAGCTCAACATCGTGGATGCCCAGAACGACTCGGCGACCCAGGCCAACCAGCTCGCCACGGCCGCATCGAGCGGGGCCAAGCTCGTCATCGTCAACCCCGTCGACTCGGATGCCGCCGGCTCGGCCGTCAAGGCGCTCAACACCGCGAACATCCCGGTGATCGCGGTCGACCGCACCGTCAACGGCGCAACCGTCGCCTCCCTCGTCGCGAGCGACAACGTCGCCGGCGGCAAGCAGGCCGCGGTCGAGCTCGCGACCGCGATGGGCGAGAAGGGCAGCGTCATCGACCTGCAGGGTGTCTCCGGAACCAGCGCGAGCCGCGACCGTGGCGCCGGCTTCGAAGAGGGCATGAAGGCCTACCCGAACATCACCGTCGTGGCCAAGCAGACCGCCAACTTCGACCGCGCCACCGCACTCGACGTGACGACGAACCTGCTCCAGGCCCACCCCGAGGTGACCGGTGTCTTCGCCGAGAACGATGAGATGGCCCTCGGAGCCGTGCAGGCGCTCGGATCCCGCGCCGGGACCGACGTCAAGGTCGTCGGCTTCGACGGAACCACCGACGGACTCGCCGCGATCACAGCAGGCACCCTCGCCGCCACGATCGCCCAGCAGCCCGCCGAACTCGGCAAGCTCGCCATCGAACTGGCCGTCAAGACCCTCGCCGGCGAAAAGGTCGACGCGACCGTCCCCGTCGAGGTCGTCACCGTCACGAAGACGAACGTGGGCGACTTCACCAAGTGAGCTCCTTCACCCCCACCGCTGACGGCGGCCCGATCGTCGTCGTCGGCTCGATCAACGTCGACCAGCTCATGGTCGTCGAGCGCCATCCCGCGCCAGGGGAAACCCTGATCGCGCGGTCGATGGAATTCCTGCCGGGCGGCAAGGGCGCCAACCAGGCCGTCGCAGCGGCCCGGCTGGGCGCGCACGTCAGCCTCGTCGGCGCCACCGGGAGCGATTCCGTCGCCGGGCTCACGATGGCTCTCCTCGAGCGGGCCGGCGTCGACCTGTCCGCCGTGTCCGCCATCGACGGCCCGACCGGCCTCGCCCTCGTCACCGTGGCCGACGACGGGGAGAACACCATCGTCGTCGTCCCCGGGGCGAACGCCGCCGTGGGGGCGGATGTCGTCGGTGACGCCGCCGACCTCATCGCGCGGGCCGCCGTCGTCGTGCTGCAGGGCGAGATCCCCGCCGCCGGCATCGAGGCGGCCGTCCGCCTGGCCACCGGCCGGGTCGTGCTCAACCTCGCTCCCGTGATCGCCGTCGACCCCGCCACGATCCGGCGGGCCGACCCGCTCGTCGTCAACGAGCACGAGGCCGCACTCGTCCTCGCGCTCGTCGACCCCGGCACGGACATCCCCCGTGGGGACGCCGAGCTCGTGGCCAGGCTCCGCGCCTGGGGCGTTCCCGCCGTGGTGCTGACCAGGGGAGAACAGGGTGCGATCTGTTCCGATTCCCTCGGCACGACCACGGTTCCCTCGCCCCGGGTCGCAGCGGTCGACTCCTCCGGCGCCGGCGATGCCTTCGTCGGGGCGCTCAGCGGACGGCTCGCCGCCGGCTCCAGTCTCCTCGACGCCGTGCGCCTCGCGGTCAGGGTCGGCGCGTTCGCGGTGCGCACGCTCGGCACCCAGCAGTCGTATCCCGGCGCGGACGACGAACTCCCCGAGGTGGAGAAGTGAAGCGGACCGGCATTCTGAATGCCGACCTCTGCGGCGCCCTCGCCAGACTCGGGCACACCGACCTGGTCCTGGTGGCCGATTGCGGCATGCCGATCCCGGCGGGGGTGCCGGTGGTCGACCTCGCTCTCGTCCACGGCATTCCGCGGTTCGAGCAGGTCCTCGATGCCCTCACAAGCGACATGGTGTTCCAGCACTGCATCGCCGCCGAGGAAGCGAAGGGCGCCCCGGCGGGTGCCTGGCTGGCCGAGCGTTTCGACGGGATCGAGTACATCAGCCACGAGGATCTCAAGGCGCTCTCCGCGTCTGCCAGGCTCTTCATCCGCACGGGCGAGGCCACGCCGTACGCGAATGCGGCCCTGGTCTGCGGGGTGTCATTCTGAGCCACGGCTCTTGAGATCGACGTGGTCCGCCGAAACGGCCACACTGAAGGGGCCGGGGAAATCTCCCCGGCCCCCTTTTCTCACCCCATCGGTTGCGCCCGGCAGAGGATCACCGCATGAAGTTCGTTCTGGCACCCGACTCCTTCAAGGAATCGATGACCGCGGCGGAGGCCGCGGCCGCGATGGAACGCGGCATCCGTTCGGTGTTCCCGGATGCCGTGTGTATCGTCGCGCCGATGGCCGACGGCGGGGAGGGAACGGCAGACGCCCTCGTGACCGCGCTCGGCGGCACCCTCGTCACGGCCGAGGTGCAGGATGCGCTCGGACGAACGGTTCCGGCGACCTATGGGTTCGTGGCCGCCGAGGGCCTGGCGGTCGTCGAGATCGCCGCGGCCGCCGGCATCCACCTCGTCGCGGTCGCCGACCGTGACCCCCGGATCGCGAGCACCTTCGGGGTCGGCCGGCTGATCGTTGACGCGCTCGACCGCGGCGCACGCCGGTTCATCGTCGGGCTCGGCGGATCGGTCACCAACGACGGCGGGGCGGGCATGCTTCAGGCGCTCGGCGCGCGGCTGCTCGACGTCGGCGGCGCTGAGCTGCCCCGCGGAGGCGCAGCCCTTGCCCGCCTCGCCCGGATCGACCTGTCCGGGTTCGATCCGCGACTCGCGGACACGTCTTTCCGGATCGCGTGCGACGTGACCAACCCGTTGCTCGGCCCGAGCGGGGCCAGCCGGGTGTTCGGACCCCAGAAGGGTGCGGATGAGTCGACCGTGGCCGAGCTCGACGCTGCCCTCGGCGTCTTCGCGTCCGTCGTCACGTCGATGACGGGCCGCGAGGTCGCCACGGTCGCCGGCGCCGGCGCCGCCGGCGGGCTCGGAGCGGCCTTCCTCGCCTTCTTCGACAGCACGATGCAGCGCGGCGTTGACGTCGTGATGGAGGCCGCCCACCTCTCCGAGTCGATGGCGGGCGCCGACATCGTGTTCACGGGGGAGGGCAGCATCGACGCCCAGACCCTCGGCGGGAAGACCCCGCTCGGCGTCGCGGAAACCGCGGCCAGGCACGGCGTGCCCGTGATCGCCTTCGCCGGCCGGGTCGGGGAGGGTGCCGAGGCGCTGTACGGGCACGGGTTCGCCGCTCTCGTTCCGATCGTCCTGGGCGTCTGCACCCTGGCGGAGGCGCTCGCCGCCGGCGCGGCCAACCTCGAGAAGGCCGTCGCGACCACCTGTCGCCTGCTCACGGTTCCGCAGCACTCCCGGCCCTGACTTGTGGCATCCGCAACTCGAGGGGACTAGGTGCCGCCGTCGGCGGTGAGCCGGGCCGCGGCGGGCAGTGCGGCGGCGGAATCGAGGTAGTGGCCGCCCGCCGAGAGCGGCTGCCGCGGGAGCGCGCCCGTGGGTTCCTGCGCCAGGTCGGCGGCCGTGAAGCGATAGACGAGCGGATGCCCGGTCGGAAGATTGAGCCGGTGGATCGCGTGGTCGTCGAGGCCGTCCAGCAGCGCGCAGTAGGCCCGGAGCGAGTTCCCGTGGGCGACGACGAGCACGGTCTGGCCGAGGCGGAGGCGCGGAACCACCTGTTCGGCGTGGAACCGGCCGACCCTCGCCATGACGTGGCTGAGCGCCTCGGTGCGGGTGAGCGCTTCGGCAGGGAGCCCGCGGAACAGGGGCGATTCGCGCGCGGCCGCGAAAGCCTCGTCGTCGAGGGGCGGCGGAGCGGTGTTGACCGACCTGCGCCAGGCCAGGAACTGGGCCTCGCCGAATTCCGCCCGCACGTCGGCCTTCGAGCGACCGGTCAGGGCTCCGTAGTTGCGCTCGTTGAGCCGCCAGTCGGCCTGCGGGGCCGCTGGGTGTTGTCGCAGCTCCTCGACCAGGATGTCGGCCGTTCGCCGGGCCCGCTGCAGGGCTGAGGTGAACACGGCGTCGGGGTGGAGGCCCGCCGAGGCTACCAGCCTGGCGGCGGACCGGGCCTCTGCCGCCCCCAGATCGGACAGCGGCGCGTCGAGGATCCCGGTGAACAGGCCGGAGGCATTCGCCGTGCTCTCGCCGTGCCGCAGGAGCACGAGAGTGCCGGGAGTGCGGGTGCTCACTGGCCTGTCCTCTCGGCGTTCCGACCGGGACGCTCCTGTCAGGCTATCGCCCGGCCGTGCCCGGCGCGGTCGTGCTGGGCACGGCCGTTCCGGGGCGGACGGCTCAGAAGTCGAAGCCGCCGCCGAAGTCCCCGCCGCCGAAGTCGCCCCCGCCGAAGTCACCGCCGGTGTCGGACCCCGTGTCCGCTCCGGCTTCCGTGCTCGTGTCGCTCGCGGAGTCCCCGCCGGAATCGGTCCCTGAATCGCTCGCTGCGGCATCCGTCGCCCCCGGGTCCGGCAGGAACGCGCTCACGAGCGCGGACCCGATCACGTAACCGGCGACCGTGCCGAGGATGGTGCTGCCGACCATGCCGCCGAACCCCAGGCCGCCCTGGCCCTGGCGGCCGAGGGTGCGTTCGAGGGTGCCGGGCTCGCGGAGCTCTGCACGGGTGGCGGCCTTCGCGAGCGTCGCTGGCGCGGCGTCGGCCGGGCGTTCGCTCGGCGTGGCGTTCTCGGTGAGGCGCTGGAAGAGCAGGTCGCGCTGCTGGTCGGTGAGCTTGGCGAAGGCCTCGGTGTGCACTTGCTCGATGGTCTCCGGCGGCGCCGTGCGCAACAGGTACTGGTAGCGCTCGACGGCGATCTCGTCGTCGGTGCGCTGCGGGACGGCGCCACGCGTGGTGGGCGCGGTGCGGGCCTGTGCCGTGCTGCCCTGTTCGTCGCGGCCGAAGAGGCGGTCGAGGAATCCCATGGTGTGCTCCTGGTCAGTCGTCTTGTGAGTCGTCGATCGGTTGCGTCCACGATGCCAGCCGGGGCTGGGTATGCACTGGGCTTCCGGGGCGCTCCCCAGGATGGCGGCTCCCGGACCGGCGGCGATGATGAATGATGGAGGCATGACTCGAACCGTTTCCGGAGCCCGCGTGCTGATCACCGGCGCTGCCAGCGGCATGGGCCGCCTCTACGCCGAGCGGGCCGTCGCAGAGGGGGCGCGGGCGGTGATCCTGTGGGATCGGGACGCCGCCGCTCTCACCAGGACGGCCGCTCGCCTCTCCGAGGGGGCCACCGGCTCGACCGCGGTGTTTCCGTACGTCGTCGACATCGGAGACCTGGGTGCGATCGCGCAGACAGCCCAACGCGTGCGCACGGAAATCGGAAATCCGGACATCGTGATCAACAACGCCGGGATCGTGCGCGGCGCCTTCTTCTGGGAACACGACAACGGCGACGACACTCGCCCCACCATGCAGATCAACGCCCTCGCCCCGATGTACATCGCCCGCGAGTTCCTGCCGGGGATGATGAGCACCAACGGCCGGGAATCGCGGATCGTGAACATCGCCTCGGCGGCCGGCCTGCTCTCCAACCCGAGGATGAGCGTGTACGCGGCCTCGAAGGCCGCCCTGATCGGCTGGAGCGATTCCCTGCGGCTCGAGCTCGTGCAGCAGGGTTTCAGCCGGGTCAAGGTCACCACGGTGTCGCCGAGCTATATCTCGACCGGCATGTTCGACGGCGCGCGCGGGCCGCTCCTGACTCCCATACTCACACCGGAATACGTCGTCGACCGGGTCTGGCGGGCCATGCTCGCCGGGACTCCGCAGGTGACCATGCCGTGGACGGTCGGTCTGTCGAAAGTGCTGCGGGGCATCCTGCCGCTGCCGGTCTGGGATCTCGTGGCCGGCCGCGTCTTCGGCGTCTACAACACCATGGACGACTTCGTCGGGCGTCGCTGACCGTCCGGGCGGGTCAGGGCAGCAGGACGATCTTGCCGCGCGGATGCCCGTGCTCGCTGAGCTCATGGGCTGCGGCCGCCTCGGCGAGCGGGAAGACCGCCGCGATCTCGACATCGAACCGGCCGGCGGCCGCCAGCTCGGTTGCGAGTCGCAGGCCCGCCGCCCTGAGCTCGACCTGCTCCGGGGTGAGCGGAACCGGGCTGCCGCCTGACCAGGCCTGGATGCCGAGCTCCGCCGCCTTCCGGCCGACCACGATCGTGCCGATCCTGCTGCGGTCGGCGACGAGCGCGAAGGAAGCCTCGAGGGCCTCGTCGGTGCCCGCGGCATCCAGGACGACGTCGACGCCCCGGGGAGCCAGCGAACGGATGCGATCGACGAGACCGGGCCCGTACACGACCGGGATCGCGCCGAGTTCGGCCAGCCGGGCCTGGTTCGGCTCGCTCGCCGTCGCGATCACGGTCGCGCCGTCGAGCAGGGCGAACTGGATCGCGGCCTGTCCGACGCTGCCAGAACCGCCGTGGATGAGCAGGGTGTCCGCCGATCCCAGTCCGAGGGAGCGGAGCGCCTGGTAGGCCGTACCGGCCGGCACTCCGAGGGCCGCGGCCTCCGCCCAGCCGAGTCCGTCCGGCTTGCGAGTGAGCTGCGCGGGGGTCGCTGTCAGGTGGCTGGCATAGGCGCCAGCGGCGCCGAGCACGATCACGGCGTCCCCGACCGACCAGCCGGTCACGCCGGCGCCGACCTCGACGATCCGCCCGGCGGCGTCGGAGCCCGGCCGCCTCGGCGTCGTGATCGGGTCCGTCGGGCGGATGGCCCTGCGGATCTTCCAATCGATCGGGTTCACGCCCGCCGCCCGGACCGCGACCACGACTTCGCCGGCGGATGCCCGGGGCTCGGCCACCTCGACCAGCTCGAGCACCTCGGGTCCGCCGAATTTGCTGTACTGAACGATCTGGGCCATGGGGTCTCCTCGAGTCGGTGGAGGGCGGAATGACAACCCCCTCCCGCATTTTGACACCTCTGCGCCTCCGCAATAGTCTGGGCATCAGCTTGGAAACGTTTCCACTTGACGCAGTCCCGGCAGGGCAGGGGGTGCAGTGATGGTCACGATCACCATCAAGGACGTTGCCGCGCTCGCCGGCGTCTCCGTTGCGACGACGTCCCGGGTGCTCTCCGGAAACCCCGCCACCTCGGCGGACGCCCGCTCCCGGGTGCAGGCGGCCGTCGCGGAGCTCGACTATCGGCCGAACGCCCAGGCCAGGGCGCTCCGGTCCACCCGCACGCACGCGATCGGCCTGCTGGTGCCGGATGTCCGGAACCCGTTCTTCGCGGACCTCGCCCACACGGTCGAGCAGGCTGCCCTCGTGCACGGCTTCGTGACGCTGCTCGGCAACGCGAACGAGCGGAAGGACCAGCAGGACCGGTACCTCGACAACCTGATCGCCCGGCGCGTCGACGGCATCATCGTCGCGCCGCTCGGTGACGGGAGCGGCAGCATCCGCTCGGTCGTCGGACGGGAGATCCCGGCCGTCTTCATCGACCGCACCATCGAGGGCATCGACCTGCCGAGCGTCACGACGGACAGCGACACCGGGATCCGGGAGGCGGTCGATCATCTCGCCGCGCTCGGGCACACCCGGATCGGCTACATTGCCGGGCCGCAGTCCACCTCGACCGGCCGTGAACGCTACGCGAGCTTCGTCCGGGCCGCCGGCGACCGGGGCCTCAGCCTCGACCCAGCGCTCATCGTCTTCGGCGACTTCCAGCCCGAGAGCGGCTCGGCCGCCGTGCGCACCCTGCTCGCACTCAATGAACCGCCGACCGCGCTTCTCGTCGCGGACAGCCCGATGGCGTTCGGCGCGATCGGCGCGATCCAGAAGCTCGGCCTCCGGATCGGCACCGACGTCGCCCTGGTCTCCTTCGACGACATCGACTGGCTCGCCCTGCTCGATCCGCCCGTGAGCGTCATCGCGCACAGTGTCGCGGACATGGGCCGGATCGCCGTCGACATGCTCAGGACCGTGATCGACGGCGGCACGCCGGAGTCCGTGCGCCTGCCCAGCCGGTTGATCATCCGGGGCTCCTCCGCGACCCCGGTCGATCCCAGTCGATCCCGCTAGGCTCTGCGCGTGACCGAATCCTTCCGTTCCCTGTTGCGCTCCCTGCCGGACTTCCCGGCCTCCCTCCCGCCCTTCGACGCGAAGGCCGCCGAGTCCGATCCCGCCCTGCTCTTCCAGGCCTGGCTTGCCGCCGCCCTCGCCGCCGGGGTGCCGCAGCCGCACGCCTTCAGCCTCGCCACGACGACCGCTGCCGGCCAGCCGTCCTCACGGATGCTGATCCTCAAGAACATCGACGAGGCCGGCTGGCACTTCGCGAGCTCCGCGACCTCGCGCAAGGGCCTCGAGCTCAGTGAGAACCCGAGCGCGGCGATGAACTTCTACTGGCCGCAGCTGGGCAGGCAGGTGCGCGTTGTCGGTTCGGTGATCGAGCTCTCGGCCCGGGCATCCGCGCAGGACTGGGACGAGCGCCCCGGCGCCGACGGCCGGCCCAACTCGAGCTGGCGGCTTTACGCGCTGCAGCCGAGCGAGATCGAGTTCTGGCAGGCGAGCGCCGACCGGAACCACGTGCGCTACCGGATCGAGCTGTCGAAATGACCGCCGCTTCTCCGAAGAAGTCGCCGAAGAAGCCCGGCTGGACCGCCGCGGACATCCCCGACCTCCGGGGTCGCACGATCATCGTCACGGGAGCGAACTCGGGGCTCGGATTCGTGACGGCGTCCGAGCTGGCCGGGCACGGGGCATCCGTCATCCTCGCCGTGCGTGATCTCGCCAGGGGCGAAGACGCAGCGCGGCGCATTCTGGCCGGGCTGCCGGCCGACCGGGCGGCGGATGCCGCGGTGCAGGTGCGCGAGCTCGACCTGTCCAGCCTCGCCTCGGTTCGGGCCTTCGCGAGTGCCTGGCTCGCCGAGCACCCCCAAGGACTCGACGTCCTCGTCAACAACGCGGGCGTGATGAACGTGCCGGAGCGCCGGACCGTCGACGGATTCGAACTGCAGTTCGGCACCAACCACCTCGGCCATTTCGCCCTCACCGGGCTGCTGCTGCCCGGCCTCCTCGCCCGCGCCGCGGTGGCCACCGGCCCGGACGCGGTCACCGGCCCTTACGCCGGCCGGAAGGCCCGGGTCGTCACGCTCTCCTCCGCACTGCACCGGCGCGGCCGGATGGACTTCGACGACCTGATGGGCGCGCAGAAGTACAAGGCCTGGGCTGCCTACGGCCAGAGCAAGCTCGCCAACCTGCTCTTCACAAGCGAACTCCAGCGCCGGGCCGACGCGGCAGGGGCACCCCTGCTCGCCCTCGCCGCCCACCCCGGGTACGCCCGTACGAACCTGCAGTCCGTCGGCGCAAGCATGCGCGGCAACAACAACGGCTTCGAACGCCGTCTGACGGATCTCGCCAACCGGGTCCTCGCCCAGCCGGCCGAGATGGGGGCGCTGCCCACGCTCTACGCTGCGACCGAGCCGGGACTCGCCGGCAATACCTTCGTCGGGCCGGACGGCTTCGGCGAGCAGCACGGCCACCCGCATCCGGTCGGGCGGTCCGAACGGGCCGGCAACCACGCGGATGCCGTGCGCCTGTGGTCGGAAAGCGAACGCCTGACCGGGGTCACCTTCGATCTCGGCTGACAGCGCGCCCGCGTCACGGCAGGGGGCGGCGACACGCGACGGTGTCGCTGCGCTGACCCGTCAGCGGAGCGACGAGATGCCGAGCGCGATCTGCTTGAGAGCGCGGATCCGCTGCTCGTAGCGGGCAGCGAGCACGATCAGCAGGGTGCCGCCGATGCCGAGCCACAGCCACCAGGCGACGGCCTCGTAGGCCAGCGCGATCCACGGCCACAGCTGGGCGAGACCGTGCACGAGCAACACCACGGCGCCCAGCACGAACGGCGCCTGCAACCGCTGCCACAGGCCGGCCAGCAGCACGGCGACCGCGAGTACTCCGAGCCCGACGACCCGCCAGAGCGGGCTCTCGGTCACGTCGAGCAGGAGCGACGGACCGAGCAGCACGAAGAGGCCCGGTGCGAGCCACGGCCAGCTGCGCGCGGACGGCGTCGCCTCGAGGTGCAGCCAGCCGCTCGTGACGAGCGCGAGGGCGAGCGGAACGCTCACGATCTCGATCGGGTGCGGAACGCCGTGGCCGTAGCCGGCGAGCACCGCGACTCCGCCGGCGGCGATGGCCAGCCACGCGACCCAGCGGCCGGCCCGGCCCGGGTCGAGCTGGAACACCGAGACGTGCACCGCGGAGAATGTCCAGGCGAGCAGCACGACGCGGATCGTCGCGAGAGGCGCATACCCGAGCGCGGCGACTTCGGCCCCGAGCACGCCGGCCATCGCCAGGATCACGAGACCGTAGCCGAGCGCCGACGTCGCGGAATCCGTGGCCGGCACCTGTCTCGGGCCGGTCCGCACCGGGCCGGGCGTCGAACCGGTGAAGCGGATGCCGTCGCGCGCATCGCCGTCGACCGGGCCAGTCGGTGGGTGGTCGCCGACGGCCGCGGCGAGACCGGCGACGGGGCCGCGGCGGGCCGCGGCCAGGAGGGCGATTCCGGTCGCGGCCACGAGCACAGCCGCGGGCAGGAGCCAGCCCTCGAGCCGGGAATCCGGCCCGGCCGGGACGGTGTCGAGGAGCGGGCTGACTCGGTTCAGGGCGGTGAGCAGCACGGCGACGAGTCCGGCGGAGACGGCCGGCCAGGCCAGCTGACGCCACGCCGGTGTCGCTGTGAGCGTGGCGCCGGCGATCGCGAGTGCGCCGCCGAAGGTGAGCACGAGGATCGGGCGGAGCAGGGACCCGTCCGGTGTCGGCGGGATCGTGGCGCTCGGGAGCACGGCGAGCAGGAGGCCGGCCTGGATCCAGAACCGGGTCGACCGGGCCGCGCCCGAGTCCGCGGCCGTGGCCGGGACGGGGCTGTGGAACTGGCCCGCGGCGAGGAGGCGCCCGCCGACGATCACGAGTCCGACCGGAACCGTCACGATCTCGAGCGGAACCGGGACACCGTGCAGGTATCCGCCGAGCAGTGCGACGCCGGCACCGCCGAGGGCGGCCCAGGCGAGAGCGCGGCCCTCCCTGGTGCGGTCCCACCGGATCAGACCGACGTGCGCTGCCGCGCAGGCGAGGGCGAGCAGCACGACGCGCGGTGCGGCGAGCGGGGTCTCGTCGGGGGCCGCTGCGGCGAGGCTGAGGACCTCGGCGAGTGACCCGAAGGTGACGGCGACCGTGAGCAGGCCGTATCCGGTGCGCACGGCGAGCCTGGCCGTGACGTGGGCGTCACCGGCACCCGAGGCGTCCCCGAGCATCCGTCGCCCGGAGCGTGCGCTGAGGATGCCGGCGACAACGAGAACCAGCAGTGCGGGCAGGAGCCAGGCCTCGATGAGGAGCCCTGCGTCTTCGGTGGAGCGGAGGAGCGCCACGATCCGGCCGCCGCTCGTCACGAGCAGCCCGAGGGTGCCGCTCGCCGCGGCCGCGGCGAGGTACCCGGACCGCGGCGGGGTCCAGCGCAGGGCACAGGCAGTGAGCAGCAGCGCGGCCGAGACGCCGCTGACCGCGAGCGGGCGGGCGAGCGGGCCGGTCCCGGCGACAAGCGCGACGGGCACGAGCGCGACGAGCAGCCCGGCGAGGGTGAGCCAAGCGGCGACGGGGCTCCCGGCCGTCCTGCGGTCGACCAGTCCGAAGCGGCGGATGAGCGCGGCCAGCACGAGCAGGACCGCCGCGACGGGCAGCACGTAGGGTTCCACGGCCTCGGTGCCTGACCGGGAGAGGCCGAGCCAGAGGCCCGCGATTCCGAGGCAGAGCGCCACCCAGCCGAGGTGCCGTCGCGCGGAGTGCGAGCCGAAGAGCCCGTCGGGGGCGATCGCGGCCAGGAGCGCGGCGAGGCCGGCGAGGAGGAGCGCGACCCAGCCGAGCGGGCGGCTCGTGGCGATCGCCGTGATCGTTGCCGGGCCGAGCACGAGCAGTGCGCCGACCTCGAGGGCGAGCCGGTCGGAGTGACCGCGGGACACCGTCCCTGGCGACGTGCGTAGCGCGAGCGACCCGAGCGTGAGCCCGAGGGCGCAGCACAGGATGGCGGCGGCCGGCGCGGCCACGTCGGCGACGGTGGCGGGGGCATCCGCCGCCCGGAGCACGGCGCCGAACAGCAGGAACAGCACCGGGGCGATCGCGACGAGCGCGGTGAGCCGCTCGATGGGAGCGGCGGCGCGGTTGCCGCGGAGCGTGAGCCAGAGCACGGCGGCAGTGAGCAGCAGCACAGTGTGGATGATGGCCGCTGCCGGTTCGGGCTGCAGCAGGACGGCGCGACCGGTCGGGTCGAGGGCGGCGGCGAGGTCCCCGACGGGCAGGGCGAAGGCCAGGATCGTGGGGGCGAGCAGGGTCCGGAAGGCCCAGCGGCGCTCGGTGGGCTGCACCCAGCGGGGCAGCGGCACCGCGAAGAAAAGCTGGAGGAGCGCGGTCGCGAGGGTGAGGCCGCGCAGCTGGTCCACGAGCAGCACGGTCGCCGGCGGCCGGGCGCCGAGGGTGAGCGCCCACGGCGCGACGACGACGGCGAGCAGGGTGAGCAGGAGCGCGCCCGCCAGGAGCGCGCCGCGTCCCTGTTCCCGCCCGCTGTGCGCGGGGCGGTCGGGGGTTCCCGCGATGTGGGCTTCCTGGACGTTGCCGAGCAGGCCGCGGGCGACGACGAGCGCGAGGATGCCGGTGGCTGTGCCGATCCACCAGGTGTCCGACCGCGCCCAGCCGACCAGGAAACCGAGGGAGACGCTCACGATGACGAGGGTGAGCACGATGGGACGGAGGGAACCGAGCGGCAGCCGGTCGCGCTGGTGCGCGAGCAGGGCGAATAGCGCGCCGCCGCCGAGCAGCCCGAAGAGCAGGGTGACCAGCCATACCGAGCCGGGGAGCTGCCCCGCGAACGGGACCGCGAGCACGAGAGTAGCCGCGAAAACCGCCGCGACCAGGCGCGTGCGAGCGTGCAGCAGCCCCCCGGCGTGCCAGATGACGGCGGCCAGGGCGCCGGCTGCGACGAGGGCGCTGAGGGCCCAGAGACTGTTCGGGCCGACCGGGTTGTCCAGCTCGTCGAACCAGGAGAGGAGCGGGTTGAACGGCCTGCCCGGGTCGCTAGCGAACACAGTCAGGCCACGCACGAGCGCGACGCCGAGCGGCCACGCGGCGCTGGAGACCGTCGCGAGGGCGAAATAGCCCGCGGCGAGGGCCGCCGTCAGGGCCGCGACGCGCTCGGCGGTGCGCCGCGGACCGGCGGCGCGGTTGGACACGAGCTCCAGGCCGAGCGCGAGGGTGAGCGCGACCAGCAGGGGCGCCGTGACAAGGAGCGGGATGCTGGTGGTGCGGATCGCGACGATCAGGGCGATCAGGGCGAGCGCGAGGGCCGCGACGGCCGAACAGAAGCAGGCGAAGGCGAGCGAGCCTGCGCCCGGGCCGGCCGGGGCAGAGGCTGAGGCGACGGATTGGGCAGGGTCGGCCGGGGCCTGGGCCGGAGGTACCGCGCGCACCCCGAGGATCGTGACGGAGTGCACGGCGGCGACGAGCGCGACCGCGCCGAGCAGCCAGAGCGGGGAGAGTTCGCTGCCCGTCTCCACGAACGGGGCCGTTGCGAGGGCACCGAGCAGCGACACGACGGCGAAACCGAACACGATCGCCCGCTCGGGCGCCCGGTCGGCGCCTGGCCAACGACCGACCGGCGCGGCGGCGCCCTTCGGCGTCGACGCCCGGGTGAACCGGTGGATGAGCGCGCCGACGGATGCCCCGAGGCACGCGAGGTAGACCCGGGTCAGGTCGTCCTGGCCGACCGCCGCGGCGGAGACGAGCAGGCCGAGCCCGGGCGCGGCGGCCGCGAAGCCGGCGACACTCGCAACCCGCAGCCCGGATACGGCGTGCCAGCCGAGGAACAGCCCGGTGCACACGAGGAGCGTCACCCCCCAGTAGCCGTCGGACTCCGCCGCGCCGAGCCCGAAGAGGTCGTTCTGCCGGAGGGACCAGGCGTCGAGCAGCACGAGCACGACCGCGAGGGCGCCGATGCCCTCCGCCGTGACCCCGAGTCCGCGGCGCTTGAGCACCGCGGCCGTGACCAGCGCCCCGGCCGTGAATGCCCCGACGATGAGGGAACGCACGAGGAGCCCGGCGAAGATCCAGGCGACCGTGAGGAAGAAGATCGCGGCGACCGACACGAGCGTGACCCCGACCACGAGCAGCAGGATCTGCACGCTCGACCGT
Organism: Cryobacterium sp. MDB1-18-1; assembly: GCF_004402735.1. Lineage (NCBI taxonomy): Bacteria > Bacillati > Actinomycetota > Actinomycetes > Micrococcales > Microbacteriaceae > Cryobacterium > Cryobacterium sp. MDB1-18-1. The sequence continues at coordinate 42,677 of NZ_SOFR01000027.1, forward strand.
TTCGGCGGGAGCGAGGGGTCCCGCGGCGCAGGTGCGGCCTTCGGGAGTGCCTGCCGCGGCGGGGACTGGTGGGCCGGCGTGGACAGCGCCGGCGTGGACAGCGCGGGCGCTGATCGGGAGGGCGTCGGCGTCGCGTGCTCTGACGGAACCGGCACCGATGGCGCGGTCGAAGCCCAAGCCGCGATCGGGACCACCAGGGGAGCAGTCGCCGGCGGTTGGGGGAGCCAGGACAGGGGAGGCGCCGGAGCCGGCGCGGTCGGCGTGTGCTGCACCTGTTGGGCGGCGGCCCGGGCCCGGGCGGCGTCGAAACGCAGGCGCCCGATCAGCGCGACGCGCCGGTCGAGCAGTTTCGCGGCATCCGTCGACACGGCCAGCAGCTCGGCGGCGACCGGATGCCGCAGGTCGAGCCCGCAGGACGGGCACCCGTATGGCGCGAGCGGGGTCTGGCAGGCCGGGCACAGGGTCGTGTCGGTCAGGTCGCGGAGCGAGCCGGGCCAGAGCACCGTGCCCGCGTGCTGCGCGAATGGATCGGGTGCGGCTGAATCGCCGCCGGCCGGGTCTGACATCGTTGCCCCTCGCTTGATGTGGACTGCCCCCACAGGTTAGCGTGTCGCCGCCCGCTGGCGGGATGCCCCGTTCGGCCTGTGGGCAACCGCTCCCGTCTCCGCCCGCGCCCCCTGTCGTTCCGCGAGAGCGGAGTTGTGGCCCCTAAACCAGCGTTTTAAGGGCCATAACTCCGCTCTCGCGGGAGTGCGAGCGGATGCTCCGGGCGGGGCGGGGCGGGGCGACGGGGGCTAGAGGCCGTTCGAGGTGAGCCAGTCGAGGAGCACCCGCTCGAACTCGTCAGGGAGTTCGACGCTCGGCAGGTGCGCGGCGTCGCGGAAGGTGCAGCCGCTCGCGAAGGGCAGCGTCGACAGCAGGTACTCGTACTGGGCGAGCGCGGGCGTCACGTCGAACTCGCCGACCGTCACGAGCGCGGGAACCTCGATATCGATCACCCGGTTGCTCGCGGGCGGTTCTAGCGGGATCGGGATCGGGTTCTCCTCGGCGTGCACGACATTGACCCGGTTGAGCGCGTAGGCCGTCGACACGAACTCGGGATCGAGGGCCTTCTCGTCCCTGGTCGTGCCGATCGCCCACAGCGCAACCTCCAGCCGGGCGAGCCGGTGCCAGTCACGGGCGTCGAAGGCCTCGTCGAGTTCGTCGAAGCGGGCGTCCTCGAGCTCGGTGAGCTCGACTTCGGGGAAACCGCTCGGGCCGGACCCGATCGTGACGAGCCCGGCGACCCTGTCCGGGCTCTCGAGGGCGATGTCGATCGCGATCGACCCTCCGCGCGAGCAGCCGACGAGGGTCGCGGACGCGATGCCGAGATGATCGAGCAGCGCGACGGCATCCGCCCGGTTGGAGAACGCGACGTTCTCGGTCGTGGTCTGCCCGAAGCCGCGCGCATCGAACCGCACCACGAAATGCCTGGCGGCGAGGGCTGCGACCTGGGGGTCCCACATGCGCAGGTTCGCGATGCCGGCGTGCAGCAGCAGGATCGCCGGCGACGACAGCGCACCTTCGGTCTCGTAGTACATCGACGCACCCGGAACGCTGAGATGAGGCATGCTTCGAGCGTACGGCTGTGGCGTGACCGCTGGCAAGACTCGCGCTCTCCTGCAGCAGAACTGTCCCCTAATCTGGGAGTAATGAGCGGCGTCCTGGTCGGGTTCTCCATCATCGGATTCGTGATCCTGGTGGGCTACCTCATCGAGCGTGCGGGGTTCGCTGGCCCGACGGCCGGGTTCGTGCTCAATCGGGTCGCCTTCTTCGTGGCGATGCCCGCGCTGATGTTCACCGTCCTGAGCCACACGGATGTCCGGGTGCTGTTCTCCTGGTTCCTCCTGACCACCCTGTGCACCGTCCTGCTCATCGTCGTGGTCTACCTCGCGGCCAGCCGGTTCCTCGTGCGCCGCAGGGCGATCGGTGGGAGCCGGCGCCGGGACCGCGTGGCGGAAACCGCGCTCGGCGTTGCGGGAGCCGGCTACGTCAACGCGAACAACATCGGCCTGCCCGTCGCGATCTACGTGCTCGGCAGTGCGCACTACGTCGCCCCGGTGCTCCTCCTGCAGCTGCTCGTCTTCGCGCCGATCCTGCTCGGCATCCTCGACGTCGCGACGAGCGGCCGGGTCTCGGTCGGGTCGATCCTGACGCAGCCGTTCCGGAACCCGCTGATCCTCGCCTCCCTGTCCGGTCTGATCGTGGCCGTGTTCCGGATCCCGATCCCGGACGCCGTGTTCGCACCCCTCGACATCCTCGGAGGGGCCGGTGTCCCGATGGTCCTTCTCTCGTTCGGCATGTCACTGCACGGCGACCGGATCCTGCGACCCGGCTCAGGGAGGAAGCAGGTCGCGCTCGCGGCGACGCTCAAGGTGGCCGTGATGCCGGTCGTGGCCTGGGCCTTCGGCCGATTCGTCTTCGGGCTCGGCCCCGCAGAGCTGTTCGCGGTCGTGACGGTCGCCGCCCTGCCGACCGCGCAGAACGTCTTCAACTATGCGGCCCGGTACGACCGCGGCATGGTCGTCGCCCGCGACACCGTGCTCGTGACGACGATCGCCGCCATCCCGGCGTTGCTCGTGATCGCGGCCCTGCTCGCGCCGGCCGCCTAGGCCTGCGGGTGGTCTAGACCTGTGGGCGGCGGTAGGCGGATGCCGGCGGCCGGGTCAGCCACGGGCGGAGCCACCGGGTGATCCACGGCATCACGAGCAGCGTCATCGTGGGCGCCATCACGAGGGTCGTCATCAGGATGCGGGGCACGATCGGGTAGCCGCCCCACTCGGGGATCGCGAGTGTGACGAGGAAGGTGAAGACCACGTTGGTCGGGAAGAAGCCGAGGCCGATCGCGACGGTCTGCTTCCACTGCGAGGGCTGGTAGATGCCCGAGTCCGCGCCCTCCTGCGGGGTGTCGAACCAACCTTCGATGCCGGTGCGTTTCTGCACGCGCGAGTCGAGGATGTAGTCGACGCCCTGGGCGAGCCACTCGGCGCGCTCATCGGAGCCTTCCCAGGCATCCAGTGAATCGGAGTTGTCGAAACGGTAGAGCATGTGCCAGCTGAGCGAGTCCGCGCTCGTGCGCACCCAGCCGGAGCCGAGGAAGCCGGGGAATGCGCTCGCGAGGTCCATGCCCTGCTGGGCCCAGTGGGTCGCCTCGGCTATCCGGGTGGGTTGCACCCGGCGCGTGATGGAGACGGTGACGGAATCGGACGGCCCGGCCGCCGCCGGATTGCCGTCGTTCCCCGGCGATACGGAAGACATGCTTCCAGTATCCCCGACGGTCGCGGCATCTCGCCCGAAAGGGTCAGAAGATCATCGGGCGGTCGTCGTCCTCGTCGTCGAGGGTGAGGTCGACGACGACGGGCACGTGGTCGCTCGGTGCGTCACCCTTGCGTTCGTTCCGGTGGATGCTCGCGGCGGTGACGAGGTCGGTGAACGCCGGTGAGCCGAGGATGAAGTCGATGCGGAGGCCCTCGTTGCGCGGGAACCGCAGTTGCTTGTAGTCCCAGTAGGTGAAGCCCTCCGGCACGAGGGTGCGCACGGGGTCGGTCAGCCCTGCGGCGGCGAAGGCCTCGAATGCGGCCCGTTCCGGCGGTGAGATGTGCGTCGACACCCCGGGGACCAGCGTCGGGTCGCCGACGTCGGAGTCGAGGGGGGCCACGTTCCAGTCGCCCATCAGCGCGAGGGCGAGATCGGGGCGGGCGGCGAGTTCGGCGCGTGTGTGCTCGTCGAGCTTCGCGAGCCAGTCGAGCTTGTACGCGTAGTGCGGGTCGTCGAGCGCGCGCCCGTTCGGAACGTAGAGGCTCCAGAGCCGCAGGTCATTCACCGTGACCCCGAGCGCACGGGCCTCGAGCGGCAGCCCGGGGCCTTCCTGGCCTTTCAGGAAGCCGGGCATGCCGGGGAAGCTCGTTGCGACATCCGTCACGGGGTGCCTGCTCGCGAAGGCGACGCCGTTCCACTGGCTGAGGCCGTGGATGGCGAGCTCGTAGCCGGCCTCCTCGAAGACGTCGGAGGGGAACTGCTCCGGCTTGCACTTGATCTCCTGCATGGCGAGCACGTCGATGTCCTCGCGCACGAGCCAGTCGACGACACGGGCGGAGCGGGCTCGGATGGAGTTGACGTTCCAGGTGGCGATGCGCATGCGCCCAGCCTATTTGACGGATGCCGCAGGTCGCGTTGGCGCGCACCGCCCCCTGAGATGTCGCAGATCGACGTTCGTTGCATGCGGGAACCTCGATCTGCGACACCTCACGGCGCTGGAGTGCCGGCCTCAGGGTGCGACGGGCGTCGACTGCTTCGGTCCGACCTGGGCGGCCAGTGCCGCGAGCACGTCTGCCGGGGTCGCTGCGGCCTGGAGGGTGGCGCGGAAGGCGGGCTTCATCAGGGCGCGGGACAGCTGGGCGAGCACGGTGAGGTGCTCGGTTCCGGCCGCCGCTTCCGGCACGGCGATCAGGAAGATCAGCGTGGCCGGGGTGCCGTCCGGCGAGTTCCAGTCGACGCCGTGCCTGCTGCGGGCGAAAGCCAGGATCGGCGCGCTGACGCCGTCCGACTTGGCGTGGGGGATCGCGATGCCGTCGCCGACGGCCGTGGTGCCGAGCTTCTCGCGGGCGAGGGCCGCCTGGATGACGACGCCTGCGTCGGTGACGCGGCCGGTGGCGCCCATCCGGCCGACGAGGGTGCGGATCATCGCGTCGGTGTCGGTGTCGGCGGCGTCGAGCACGATCGTGTCTTCGTCGATGTAGTCGAGAACCGTCTTCGGTGCCGGCACTGCCTGTGGTGCCGTCGAGACGGATGTCTCCGCGGCGGCCTGCCGCGTGTGGCGTTCGGCCCTGCGCGCGGACATTCCGAGGAGCAGCAGGGAGACGAGGGCGGTGACGACGGCACCGATGAGCAGGGCCGCGAAGTACATCGGCACCCCGGAGACGGCGCCGAAGACGGCGACGATCGGTCCGCCGTGCGGCACGGAGTCGGTGACCGCGAAGAGGGCTGCGATGCCGCCGGCGACGGCTCCGCCGAGCATGTTCGCGGGGATGACCTGCAGCGGCTTGGCGGCTGCGAGCGGGATGGCGCCTTCTGTGATGCCGAAGAACCCCATGAACAGGGCGGCGATCCCGGCCTCACGCTCCGGCTTGGAGAAGTAGCGGCCGCGGATCAGGGTGGCCAGGCCCATCCCGAGTGGCGGGACGGCGATCGCGGCGGCGACCATGCCCATCGGGGCCGGGTTCCCTGTCGCGATCAGGGCGCTGCCGAAGAGGAACGCGGTCTTGTTGACCGGGCCGCCCATATCGAAGGCGACCATCGCGCCGAGGATCAGGCCGAGCACGATCGCGCTGCCGCCCTGCAGGCCGGTGAGGAACGTGCTCATGGTGGAGAAGACCCAGCTGATCGGCTGGCCGAGGGCGAGCACGAAGGCGCCGCCGACGATCACGGTGGTGAGCACGGGGATCACGAGGATCGGCATGATCGGCTTGATGTACCGGTGCACGGGGATCTTCTTGATGCCGAGGGCGACGAAACCGACGAGGAACCCGGTGACGATGCCGCCGATGAAGCCGGCGCCGGACTCGGAGTGGTAGAACGACCCTGTCGTGGCGATCCAGCCGCAGATCATGCCCGGCGCGAGCCCGGGCCGGTCGGCGATCGCGTAGGCGATGAACCCGGAGAGGATCGGCACCATCAGGGTGAAGCCGAGCACGCCGATCTGGTTGATCGTCAACCAGAAGCTGCCCTCCGGGATGACGAGACCCTTCGGGGTCGCCTCGCCGCCGAGGGAGAGCGAGATGGCGATTAGCAGCCCGCCGACCACGACGAACGGGATCATGTAGGAGACGCCGTTCATCAGGGCGCGGTACAGGGTGCCGCCGACGTCTGACCGTCCGGTGGTCGGGGCGGGGGTATTCCCGGCCGAGCCGTCGGGTCCGTCGGCGGCCGCTGACGGCGCGGCGGCGAGGGCCTCCCGGATCAAAGCGGCAGGGCGGTGGATGCCGTCGGCCACCCCGACGGAGATGATCCGCTTGCCCGCGAAGCGTGACGGGTCGATCCTGGTGTCTGCCGCGATCACGACGGCGTCGGCACGGTCGATGTCGGCCGGGCTGAAGGCGCCTTCGACGCCGACGGAGCCGTGCGTCTCGACCTTCATGTCATAGCCGAGTTCGGCCGCCGCGGCCGATAGCTTCTCGGCAGCCATGTAGGTGTGCGCGATGCCGGTGGGGCAGGCCGTGAGGCCCAGGATCAGGAGTCGATGTGGTGCTGTTGTCGCGGTGAGGGGTTCGGGCATGGCTCGAGAGTCCTTCCGGGCCGAGGTCGACCGGAATCTCCGTGAACACCGCAGCTCAATTTCATAAGCTTAACTAACTTTATTTCGCCCCGCGAACGAGGGTGGCTCGTGAGGTGTCGCACATCGACGTTCACGTGACGTGGGAACTTCGATCTGCGACGAGTCGGGAAGAGCCGGGACCTCCGGGCGGTTACGGGACGTGACAGGATCGAAGGATGAGCGGAAAGCGGGACCGGTGCGCGGCGAACTGAGCGTTTTCGCCCTCGAGGGGATTCCCGAGGTCGCGGCGGGCGCCGACCTCGCCGGGCTGATCCTCGCCGCTGCAGAAGTCGCGGCCGCCGGAGTCGCTGGGGGCACCCTGCTGAGTGACGGCGACATCCTCGCGGTCACGAGCAAGATCGTCTCCAAGGCCGAGGGCCGCCTGCGCGCGGCGGCCGACCGCGAGCAGGCGATCACCGAGGAGACCGTGCGTGTCGTCGCGACCCGCGCGTACCCGGGTGGCGTGACCCGCATCGTCGAGAACCGGCAGGGCCTCGTGATGGCCGCGGCCGGCGTCGACGCGAGCAACACCCCCGAGGGCTTCGTGCTGCTCCTTCCGGCCGATCCGGATGCCTCCGCCCGCGCCCTCTGCGCCGCGGTGCGGGCACGCACCGGGCTCCGCCTCGGTGTCATCATCACCGACACCGCTGGGCGCCCCTGGCGCGAGGGCCAGACCGACATCGCGATCGGCGCGGCCGGCGTCGCCGTGCTCGACGACCTGCGCGGCACGACGGATGCCGCCGGCAAACTCCTCAACGTCACCGCGCCCGCCGTCGGCGACGAGATCGCCGGCGCCGCCGACCTCGTCAAGGGCAAGGCGAGCGGCAACCCGGTCGCCGTGATCCGGGGGCTCGGCCGGCTGGTCCTGCCGCTCCCGGCCGCTGACCCCGTCACCGCCAGATCGGGTGTTGTCGATCGCGGGGCGGCTATTCTGCTGCGCCCGAGCGAGACCGACATGTTCCGGCTCGGCAGCGCGGAGGCCGAGGCCCTCGGCTACACCAGGGGCTACGCGGCCGGACTGGCCGCCGGACTCACCGCCGCGGAAGCCGACCTGCCGTGAGCTGGGTGGTCGTGGTTCCGGTCAAGGGAAACCCTGGCGCGAAGACACGCCTCGGCGGCGCCGGCCCGGACCGTGCCGAGCTCGCCGACGCGTTCGCCCTCGACACCGTTGCTGCCCTCGCCGCAGCCGCCCCGGTCCTTGCCGTCTTCGTCGTGACCGGGGACACCGTCCTCGGCGCGCGACTCGCCCGCCTGGGCGCGCACATCGTCGCCGAGGTTCGGGACCCGGTCGACCCGCTCAACGCCGCGATCGACGTGGGACTGGCCGCGGCCGCTGCGGAGTTCCCCGCTGCGCACCGCGCCGTCATCACCGGAGACCTGCCTGCCCTCACCGCGGATGACGTCGAACGGACGCTCGCGCTTGCCGCCCACCACGAGCGGTCGATGGTGCCGGATGCCGACCGGACCGGCACCACGACCCTGCTCGCGCTCGCCGGGGTGCCGATCAGCCCGCGTTTCGGCTCCGGCTCACGCGCGGCGCACGAGGCGGCCGGGCACGTTCCGCTCACGCTGCCGGCCGGGTCCGGAATCCGCCGCGACGTCGACACCCCGGCCGACCTGGCCCTGGTCGAACGACTGGGTGCCGGACCGTACACGTCCGCCCTGCTCACCGCAGCATCCGCCGCCCCGCAGGACTCGGCCCAGCAGGACTCGCCCGTCCCACCGCCCGCAGCCCTGGTTCCGTCCCCCGATCGCCCCCTCGAGAAATGAGCATCATGCTTCCTCTGAAACTCGGATACAAGGCCTCCGCCGAGCAGTTCGCCCCGCGTGAGCTGGTCGAGATCGCCGTCGCCGCCGAGCGGCACGGTTTCGAATCGGTCGCGGTGAGTGACCACTTCCAGCCCTGGCGGCACACCGGCGGCCACGCCCCGTTCTCTCTGGCCTGGATGGCGGCCGTCGGGGAGCGCACGACACGGGTGCAGATCGGCACCTCGGTGATGACGCCGACCTTCCGGTACAACCCCGCCGTGATCGCCCAGGCCTTCGCGACGCTCGGCTGCCTCTACCCGGGCAGGATCATGCTCGGTGTCGGGACGGGAGAGGCCCTCAACGAGATCGCGACCGGGTTCCGCGGCGCAGGCGCCCAGGACTGGCCCGAGTTCAAGGAACGCTACGCCCGGCTGCGCGAGTCGATCGCGCTGATGCGCGCGCTCTGGTCGGAGGACAAGGTGAGCTTCGAGGGCGAGTACTACAGCACCCATGACGCGAGCATCTATGACCGACCCGAGGGAGGCATCCCGGTGTACATCGCCGCGGGCGGACCCCTCGTGGCGGGCTATGCGGGCCGGTCGGGGGACGGCTTCATCTGCACCTCGGGCAAGGGCATGGAGCTCTACACCGAGAAGCTGTTACCGGCTGTCGCGGCCGGCGCGGAGAAGGCCGGGCGGGATGCGGCCACGATCGACCGGATGATCGAGATCAAGCTCTCCTACGACACCGACCCGGCGCTCGCGCTCGAGAACACCCGGTTCTGGGCCCCGTTGTCGCTCACGCCCGAGCAGAAGCACGACATCACCGACCCGTCGGAGATGGAGGCGGCCGCGGATGCCCTGCCGATCGAGCAGGTCGCCAAGCGCTGGATCGTGGGCTCTGACCCCGACGAGACGGTCGCGGCGATCGGCGAGTACATCGATGCCGGCTTCAACCACCTGGTCTTCCACGCGCCCGGCCACGACCAGGAGCGGTTCCTGACGGCCTTCGAGCGCGATCTGGCCCCCCGCATCCGCGCCCGCGCCTGAGCCGCGCGTGCAGACACGACCGAGCGTCACCTTCGACAGTGGGCGTGCCGAATTCAGGAGTTGCGCCCGCGGTGCCCGCCCTCGCCGCACTGCTCCGGGAAGTGCTGCAGTCTGGCGGCCGCAACTCCTGAATTCGGAAGACTGACGATCGCTGGAGCTGGAGCTGGAGCTGGAGCTGGAGCTGGAGCTGGAGCTGGAGCTGGGATGACGGCCGGATCGGGCTAGGGCTGGGGTTGCTCGGGCTTCTTGAGGTTGGCGCTGATCGCGAGGGCCTCGAGCACGGCGGCCGGGGTCTGCGCGGACTGGATCGCGGCGCGGAACGCCGGCTTCGCGAGGCAGCGCGAGAGCTGGGACAGCACCCGGAGGTGTTCGGTTCCTGCCGAGGCCTTGGGCACGGCGATCATGAAGATCAGGGTCGCCTTCTCGCCGTCCGCTGAGTTCCAGTCGATGCCGTGCTTGCTGCGCGCGAAAGCGAGCACCGGGGCGACGACGGAGTCGCACTTGGCGTGCGCGATCGCGATGCCGTTGCCCATGCTGGTGGTGCCGTGGGTCTCGCGGCGGAACGCGGCCTGGGCGACGAGCCCCACGTCGGTGATCCGCCCGGTCGTGCTCATCATGCCGGCGAGGGTGCGGATCATCCGGTCCCGGTCGGTCTCCTCGACGTCGAGCACGATGGTGCGCTCGTCGATGTAGTCGAGCACGGTCTTCTTGCCGGTCGACACCGAGCCGGTTGAGGTGGTCGGCACGATCGGGATCGCCGTGGTGAGCGGCATCGTCATCGTGGCGAGTTTTCGCTTGGGGTGCGGCGTGCTGATGACGACGGGCTCATGTCTCGGGTGCACCAGGGACGGCGCCGGGGCGGATACGGCGGCCGAGGCGAGAGCGGATGCGCCCGGCGTTCCGGCCGAAGCGGGAGCGTGGGCGGCATCGGAGCCGGGTGCGGTCGTCTGGGTGCTGCCCGGGGCGTTCCCGATGGTGGTCGGGGCCGCGCTGGCCGGGTGGCCCGGGGTGCCCGTGGCATCCGAGGCCGCACCGGACGCGCTGGCCGTGTTGGTCGAGCCGGACCCAGTGGAGGCGCTGGCTGCGCTGCGGCGCGCTGCGCGGTGCCGCACGACGATCAGAACGATCGCGACGGCGGCCGCGACGATGATGGCGCCGACGATGAGCGCGGGGACGTATGCCGGCATGCCGGGGACAGCTCCGACGACGGCGGTGATCGAGCCGCCGTGCAACGCGGAGTCGAGATGTGCGGGCATGACAGTAGGGTCCTTCCGGTAGGCCGACCGGAATCGAGCGCTGAACCGGGGGCAAATTAGTTAGCTTGAAGAATAATTAGCCTGACTTAGTGTATCCCCCGCGCAGGCGATGCGATCCGGAACAATGTTGCCGCAATTTCCGCCGTCGTGTCCAGGTCGTGCATCCAGAGCGGCACCGCGAGTGAGCGGATGCCGGCGGCCGCGAGAGCGGGCAGCGCCGCGGCATCCGTTTCGTCGACGAGCCAGCCGTCGAGGATGCCGCCGGTGGACCGGGCGCCGTAGTGCAGGCCGACGGCCGCAGCGGTCGTGGCGACGCCGATGGTCTGGAGGCACGCGTCGGCCATGCCGCGGACGGCGGCTCCCGCGATGATCGGCGAGACGCCGACGACGCGGGCGGGCGTGGATCGCAGGGCGTCACGGATGCCCGGGATCGCAAGGATTGTGCCGATCGAGACCACGGGGTTCGACGGCGGCAGGATCACGAGGTCCGCCTCCAGGATTGCCTCGAGCACGCCGGGGGCGGCCTCCGCCGTGTCGAGCCCGCGCTGCACGAACTGGCTGACCGGCACGCTCGCCCGATACCGGACCCACCATTCTTCGAAATGGATCAGGTCCCCGGCGCGGTGCTCGTCGGCATCCGCTGCGAGGCGCGCATGGGTCTCGACTGGCTGGTCGCTCATCGGCAGGAGGCGGGCTCCTGGCTGCCAGCGCTCGCAGAGGAACGCGGTCGCCTCGCTCAGGGTGGAGCCGGAGCGCAGCAGGTCGCTGCGCACGATGTGGGTCGCGAGGTCGAGGTCGCCGAGCGTGAACCACGACCAGCCGCGCCCGTACGCCGCGATCTCGGCCGAGGTGCGGCGGGACTCGTCCGGGCGGCCCCAGCCCTGCTCCTCGTTGATGCCGCCGCCGAGGGTGTACATCACCGTGTCGAGGTCGGGGCAGATCCGCAGGCCATCGAGCCACATGTCGTCGCCGGTGTTGACGATGACCGTCACCCGCGCGGAGGGGTCGCTCGCCGCGAGGTAGTGCAGCAGCCCCCGCGTGAACCGGGCCCCGCCGATCCCGCCCGCCAGTACCGTGATCTTCGTCATGTCCCTATCCTCCTGCTGTCGTCCTGCTGCCGCGAAAGCGGGTGAATCGTCGTTTTCGATGGGTCATAACGACGATTCACCCGCTTTCGCGAACGGGCGGGGTGGGGGGTGAGGGGGCGAAGAGCAGGGACGGATGCCCGCCGCGGGGGTGCGGGACGACGAAACTGTCGACGCCGTAGACCTTGGCGATGACTCTTGGGACCAGGACATCGGCGGGTGTGCCTGCGGCTGCCAGGCGGCCGTCGGCGAGCAACAGGATCTGGTCGCAGTATGCGGCGGCGAGGTTGAGGTCGTGCAGGGCGAGGACGGCGGTGAGGCCGAGGTCCCGCACCTGGGCGAGCAGACCGAGCTGGCCGCCGATGTCGAGGTGGTTGGTCGGCTCGTCGAGCAGGAGCAGGTTCGGCCGCTGGGCGAGCGCGCGGGCGATCTGCACCCGCTGCTGCTCGCCGCCGCTCAGGGTGCCCCAGCTTCGGTCGGCGAGGTCGGTGCCGCCGACCTGGGCGAGCGATTCGGCGACAATGCGCAGGTCCTCGGCGCCGTCGAAGCCGCCGAAGATTCCGGAGCGGTACGGAATACGACCGAGGAGGACGACCTCGCGCACGAGCAGGTCGATCGTGGGGCTCGCGTTCTGCTCGAGGAGGGCGATCCGGCGGGCGGTTTCGCGTCGGCCGAGGGTCGCCAGGGGTGCGTCGTCGAGGGTGATCCGCCCGCTCGTCGGGGTGTGCAGGCCCGCGATGAGGCGCAGCAGTGTGGACTTTCCCGCGCCGTTCGGGCCGAGCAGGCCCGTCACCGAGCCGGTCGGAATGATCGCGGAGACGTCGTCCAGGATCGTGCGCCCGCCGACGCGGAACGACACCCGCTCGATGACTACACCCATGAAACGGACTTCCGGCTCTTGATCAGCGCGATGAACACCGGAACCCCGATCAGGGCGGTGATGATGCCCACCGGCAGCTCGCGCGGGTCGAAGACCGTTCGGGCGAGGGTGTCCGCGATCACGAGGAACACCGCGCCATATACCGCGACGAGCGGCAGCAGCCTGCGGTGCCCCGGCCCGCTGAGCCCGCGCACGAGGTGCGGGAGGATCAGCCCGACGAACCCGATCGCACCGCTCACGGCGACCATCGCCCCGGTCAGCAGTGCCACCGTGCCGAGGAGCGCCCACCGGGTGCGGTTGACGTCGACTCCGAGCGAGGCCGCGGCGGTGTCGCCGAAGGCGAAGGCGTCCAGCCGGCTCGCGGCGAGCACGAGCCCGGTGCCGGCGAGGAGGAGCGCGCTCCCGGCGATGAGGACCGTGGCCCAGGAACTGCCGGCGAGGGAGCCGAGCAGCCAGTTCAGGATCTCCCGGTAGGAGTCGCCCTTGGCCGACCAGAAGATCACGAAGGAGGTGCCCGCCGCGCCGAGCTGGGCGATCGCGAGGCCGGCGAGCACGGCCCGGCCGGGCGTGATCGTTCCGCCGACCCTGGCAATGGAGAGCGTCGCGATGAGCGCGGCGAGTGCGCCGGCGAAGGCGGCGAGCGGGAGTGCGACCCCGACGCCGAGAATCACGACGCAGACCGCGCCGAGCGACGCCCCTGAGGACAGCCCGAGAAGGTACGGGTCGGCGAGCGGGTTGCGGGTCACGCTCTGCATGACCGCGCCGCTCAGGGCGAGGCCCGCACCGACGAACGCCGCGGTCAGCACCCGGGGGAGCCGCAGCTGCCAGACGATCGCGTCAGTGAGGACGGGCACCGTGCCGGAGTGCGGGAAGCCGAGGTGCGCCGCGAGGCTGCCTGCGACATCCGCCAGGTTCACCGGAGCGGGCCCGATCGTCACGGCCAGCGCGGAGACGAGCACAAGCGCGGCCAGGGCGAGCGCGAGCCACAGCCCGAAGCGGCCGTTCCGGCGAGCGGATGCGGCCGGCCGGGTCCGTCCCGCCACGGAGTCCGTGCCCGCAGTCACCGACTACTTGCTCAGCGAGTTGAGGTCGGCCAGCTGGTCGATCGTCGTTGCCGCGGCCTCGACGTTGCGGATGCCGGCCTCCGTCGAAGCGAACGGGAGGGTGATGTACCGCTTGTTCTTCACCGCGGTGAGGTTCTTCGTCGCGGGGTTGGTCTCGAGGGTCTTGATCTTCGACTCTGCCGTGTTCCAGGTCGCGTCGACGAGCACGATCACGCTCGGATCGGCAGCGACGACGGATTCCCAGCCGACGGAGGTCCAGGTGTCCTTCACGCTCGCGAAGACGTTCGTGAGTCCGGCGGCATCCATGATCATCTGCGGCGCACCGATCCCGGCACCGACGTACGGGCTGTCGACGCCGCTCGAATACCAGAGCGCAGAGGTCTTCGTCGTCGCGGGGGAGAGCGTCGTGAGCTCCTTGCGCTGGGTGGCGACGAGCCGTGCGGCTGCCTCGGGGGCCCCGAAAACGGCGCCGGCCTGGGTGATCTCCCCGAAGACGGTGTCGAAGGTGAGCGGATTGGGCTGGTCGGCGCCCTTGCAGGCCGACGGCGCGACATAGCTGCCGATGCCGACCGCGGCGAGGGTGTCGCGGGTGCCGACGCCGTCAGCGGCGAAGTTGGACTCCCACCCGCCGAAGACGAAATCAGGGTTCAGGGCGAGCACGGCCTCCTGGCTGGGCAGGAAGTCGCTGACGACCTTGAGGTTGGTGCCGATCGAGCTGAGCGCCTGCGGGAGCGGACCGTCGAGGAACGCGGTGCCGACGATCTTGTCGCCGAGGCCGAGCGCGAGGAGAAGTTCCGTGGCCGAGGACTTGATCGACACGATCCGGCTCGGGGCCTTCGTGACCGTGACCGTCGTGCCGCAGTTCTCGATCGTGAGCGGGTAGGCCGGCTTCGACGTCGGGGTGGGGCTGGCCGTGACCGCATCCGGGGCGGGGCCTGCGGGAATCGGGCTCGTGGTCGCGCAGCCTCCGAGGAGGGCGGTGAGCGCCGTGGCAGCAATGAGCGCCGGCCAGGCGCGAGAAGCGCGGGGCCCGCGGAAGAACGGGAGACGTGTCATGAGACCTTCGGTGGCCGGGCGGGACTTTCTGAATGGTACCAGCGCCGGATAACGGTTTCGCTGAGTGCTTGCCTCCCGGCCCGTTGGGCGACAGGATGATCCACACGCACTCAGCACGCCGGACGTTTCGGCGGACGTTTCAGTTATCTCGCAGTAGTGACTTGGTGGAGGCAGACATGTCCGACGGATCCAATACCCCGGCCAGCGCGAAGATCCGCGCGGATGCGGCCGGCAAGGGCGGGAACATCGTGAGAGCCGCGATCACCCAGGCCACCTGGACCGGCGACGAAGCGTCGATGATCGCCAAGCACGAGGGATTCGTGCGCTCGGCGGCCGCGCAGGGAGCGCAGGTGATCTGCTTCCAGGAGCTCTTCCACGGCCCCTACTTCGGCATCATCCAGGACCCCCAGTACTACGGCTACGCGACGAGCGTTCCGGGCCCCCTCGTCGAACGGTTCCAGGCGCTCGCCGCAGAGCACCACATCGTGATCGTGCTTCCGGTCTACGAGGAGGAGCAGGCAGGCGTGCTCTACAACACCGCCGCCGTGATCGACGCCGACGGGAGCTACCTCGGCAAGTACCGCAAGCACCACATCCCGCACCTCCCGCAGTTCTGGGAGAAGTTCTACTTCCGTCCCGGCAACCTCGACTACCCGGTCTTCGACACCGCGGTCGGCAAGATCGGCGTCTACATCTGCTACGACCGGCACTTCCCGGAGGGCTGGCGCATCCTCGGCCTGAACGGCGCCGAGATCGTCTTCAACCCCTCGGCCACCAAGCCCGGCCTGTCCAACCGGCTCTGGGAACTCGAACAGCCGGCCGCGGCGGTCGCCAACCAGTACTTCATCGGCGCCAACAACCGGATCGGCACCGAAACCGAGGAATTCGGCGACGAGGCCGTCACCTTCTACGGCAGCTCCTACTTCGTCGACCCGCGCGGCAACTACGTCGGCGCCATCGCCTCGACCGACACCGACGAGATCGTGATCCGCGACCTCGACCTGGGCCTCATCCGCGAGACGCGCAACTCCTGGCAGTTCTACCGCGACCGCAGGCCGGACTCCTACGACCCGATCGCCCGCGCATGAGCGCCCGGGTGGGGCGCACCCTGATCCGGGGCGGCACTGTGGTCAGCTCGACCGGCCGTTCAGAAGCGGATGTCCTCATCGACGGCGAGAAGATCGTCGCGGTGCTCGCCCCCGGCTCCGCCATTTTCGGGTTCGACGTCGCGGCATCCGCCGACACGGTGATCGACGCGACCGGGAAGTACGTGATCCCCGGCGGCATCGACGCGCACACCCACATGGAGCTGCCGTTCGGCGGCACCGCGGCCTCAGACACCTTCGAGACCGGCACCCGCGCGGCCGCGTGGGGCGGCACGACGACGATCATCGACTTCGCCGTGCAGAGCTACGGGCAGCGTGTCTTCGACGGCCTCGCGACCTGGCACGACAAGGCGGCGGGGAACTGCGCCATCGACTACGGCTTCCACCAGATCATCGGCGACCTCAACACGGACTCGCTGCAGGCCATGGACGGGCTGCTCGCCGAGGGCGTGTCGAGCTTCAAGCTCTTCATGGCCTACCCGGGCGTCTTCTACTCCGACGACGCGCAGATCCTCCGGGCGATGCAGAAGTCGGCGGAGACCGGGCTCATGACGATGATGCACGCCGAGAACGGGCCGGCGATCGACGTGCTCGTCGGTCAACTCCTCGCAGAGGGCAAGACCGACCCGTACTATCACGGCATCGCGCGGGCCTGGCAGCTCGAGGAGGAGGCCACCCACCGGGCGATCATGCTCGCCGACCTGACCGGGGCGCCACTGTACGTCGTGCACGTCAGCGCGAAGCAGGCCGTCGCGCAGCTCGCGGCGGCCCGCTCCCGCGGCAAGAACGTTTTCGGGGAGACCTGCCCGCAATACCTCTACCTCTCCCTCGAGGAGAACCTCGGCGCCCCGGGCTTCGAGGGCGCGAAGTGGGTGTGCTCCACGCCGCTGCGCAGCCGCGCGGAGGGGCACCAGGAGGAGCTCTGGCAGAGCCTCCGAACCAACGAACTGCAGCTCGTCTCGACCGACCACTGCCCGTTCTGCATGAAGGGCCAGAAAGACCTCGGCCTCGGCGACTTCTCGAAGATCCCGAACGGGATCGGCTCGGTCGAGCACCGCCTCGACCTGCTCTACCAGGGCGTCGTCGAGGGGCGGATCACCCTCGAACGCTGGGTCGAGCTGACCTCGACGACCCCGGCGCGGATGTTCGGCCTCTACGGCACCAAGGGCGTGATCCAGCCGGGGGCGGATGCCGACGTGGTCCTCTACGACCCGGCCGGGCACACCTCGATCGGGCTGGGCAAGACCCACCACATGAACATGGACCACTCCGCCTGGGAAGCGTACGAGATCGACGGGCACGTCGACACGGTGCTCAGCCGGGGCAAGGTCATCGTCGACGGCAACAGCTACCTCGGGGCGAAGGGCGACGGGCGGTACCTGCCGCGCGGCCTGAGCCAGTACCTGATCTAGGCGCGCCGGCCAGGCATCCGCCACCCACCGCCCACCACCGACAGAGCGCAGGGAACCCCATGGACTTCGGAGCAGTGCTGCAGACCAACCCGCCATCGGCCAGGGTCGTGCAGCTCGCGCAGCTCGCAGAGGCCTACGGCTTCAGCCACGTCTGGACCTTCGACTCGCACCTGCTCTGGCAGGAACCGTACGTGATCCACAGCCGCATCCTCGCCGAGACCCGCAAGATCATGGTCGGGCCGATGGTCACGAACCCGTCCACCCGCGACTGGACCGTCACCGCATCGACCTTCGCGACCCTCAACGAGATGTACGGCAACCGCACGATCTGCGGCATCGGGCGCGGCGACTCCGCCGTGCGCGTCACGAACGGCGCCCCCGCGACGCTCAAGACCCTGCGGGAGGCGATCCACGTCATCCGCGAGCTCGGCAATTCCCGCGCCGTCGAGTACAACGGCGCCACCCTCCGCTTTCCGTGGAGCTTCGGCAGCTCCCTCGAGGTGTGGGTCGCCGCGTACGGGCCGCTCGCGCTCAAGCTCACGGGAGAGGTCGGGGACGGATTCATCCTGCAGATGGCCGACCTCGACGTTGCCGAGTGGATGATCAGCACGGTGCGGAAGGCGGCGGCAGCGGCAGGCCGGGACCCGGCATCCGTGAAATTCTGCGTCGCCGCCCCGATGTACATCGGAGAGGACTGGGAGCACATGCGCAACCAGTGCCGCTGGTTCGGCGGCATGGTCGGCAACCACGTCGCAGACATCGTCGCCAAGTACGGCGCCGACTCCGCGGTGCCGCGCGCCCTCACCGACTACATCGCCGGGCGCGAGGGCTACGACTACAACCAGCACGGCCGCGCGGGCAACACCCACGCCGACTTCGTCCCCGACGAGATCGTCGACCGGTTCTGCGTGCTCGGCACCAAGGCGGATCACATCAGGAAGCTCGAGGCACTCCGCGAGCTGGGTGTCGACCAGTTCGCCGGGTACCTGCAACACGACAACAAGGAAGAGACCCTGCGTGTGTACGGTGAGAGCATCATCCCGGCGCTCAACACAGCGCCCGCCGCGAAGATCTGAGAATGGCAGCCCGGGTGCGAGAACAAGGAGAACCGCTGTGACTGATACCGATCGGCTCGACGAACTCACCGTCGACCTCGACCTCGCCCACGTGTTCCATTCCTGGTCGGCCCAGGGCGGCGGACGCACCCCGTTCGTCCTCGCCGGCGGGCTCGGAACCCGGGTCTGGGACCACTCCGGCACCACGTTTCTCGACTTCTCCAGCCAGCTGGTCAACCTCAACATCGGCCACCAGCATCCGGCCGTCGTGCGCGCGATCGTCGAACAGGCCGGCCTGCTCGCCACGGTCGCGCCCGCGACGGCCAACCTCACCCGCGGCCAGGCCGCGAGCCGCATCGTCGCCCGCGCGCCCGAAGGCTTCCACAAGGTGTTCTTCACCAACGGCGGGGCGGATGCGAATGAGAACGCGATCCGGCTGGCCCGGTTGCACACCGGTCGCGACAAGATCCTCTCGACCTATCGCTCGTACCACGGCAACACCGGGGCCGCGATCGTCGCGACGGGGGACTGGCGCCGGGTACCGAACGAGTTCGCGCGCGGGCACGCGCACTTCTTCGGCCCGTACCTCTACCGCAGCGACTTCTGGGCCACGACCCCGGAGCAGGAGTGCGAGCGCGCCCTGCGGCACCTCGAGCGCGTGATCCAGAGCGAGGGGCCGAGCGGGATCGCCGCCGTGCTGCTCGAGACGATCCCGGGCACCGCGGGCGTGCTGCTCCCGCCGCCCGGATACCTGCCGGGGGTGCGCGCCCTGTGCGACCGCTACGGCATCCTGCTGATCCTCGACGAGGTGATGGCGGGCTTCGGCCGCACCGGCAGCTGGCTCGCCCTCGATCTCTACGACGTGGTGCCCGACCTGATCACCTTCGCGAAGGGCGTCAACTCGGGGTACGTGCCCGCGGGCGGGGTGATCATCCCGGATTCGATCGCGAACGACTTCGACACGACCCTGTTCCCCGGCGGGCTCACCTACAGCGGGCATCCGCTCGCCATGGCCGCGATCGTGGCGACGCTCGACGCGATGGAGGCGGAGGGGATCGTCGACAACGCGGCCAGGATCGGGAGGGACGTGCTCGCGCCGGGGCTCGCGGAGCTTGCGGAGCGACACCCGATCATCGGTGAGGTGCGCGGCGTCGGCGTGTTCTGGGCGCTCGAACTGGTCGCGGACCGCGCGACCAGGGAACCGGTGGGAGCCGGGGTGATGGCGAAGATCAAGGCCGGGCTGCTCGCCCGCGGACTGCTGCCCTTCATCGCCGAGAACCGCATCCACGTGGTACCCCCGTGCGTCGTGACCGACGCCGAGGCAGCCGAAGCCTTGGCGATCTACGACGAGGTCCTCTCCCTCCCCTAGCCCCTCCCCTCCCGCTTGCTCGCGTCCGCTCTTCCGCGAGAGTACGAAATGTGCCCCTAAATGGCGCGAATACGGGCACATTTCGTACTCTCGCGTGAGGGGTGGGCGCGGCTTCTCAGGGAGAGGGAGTGGGGGCTGATGCGGGGGCGTGGGCCTGCTGGACGCTGGCGGCCTGGGTGCGGAGCACGTCGACGACCGTGCGTACGGCGAGGCGCTCGGCGCGGTCCGGGCGCATCAGCGCAACGATCTGCCGCTCGGCGTCCACCCCGCGCAACGGCTTGAGCGTCACCCGCCCCGGTTGGCCGCCTCCCCACGTGTAGCGCGGCACGAGGGCGATCCCGAGGCCTGCCGTCACGAATGCCTCGATGAGCCTCATGTCGGCGAATCGCTGGGCGACAGTGACGTGGCCGGGGGTGCGCTCCTCGATCTCGTCCAGGATCCGCTCGAAGGGATACCCGTCCGGCACCCCGATCCAGGTCTCGTCGATCACGTCAGCGGGGGCGAGCCAGGAGCGGCCGGCGAGCCGGTGATCGGCGGGCAGCCCGACGTCGATCGGCTCCGTCATGAGCGGAACGACCGTCAGGCCGCGCCCGCCCCAGGATCGCTGGCCGCTCAGGCTGTACGCGAGCACGATGTCGTAGTCGGCCGTGAGCGCAGGGAAGTCCCGGAGCTCCGGGTCGAGGTCGGTACACGTGACCACGAGGCCGGGCCGGTCGGCGAGTTGCAGCATGGCCCCGGGCAGGAGCATCTCGCCGGCGGTCGGGAAGGTGACCACGCTGACCCCTCCGGAGGCGTCGTTCCGGAACTCGTGCCAGACGGCGGTGGCGCGGGCGATCGCGACCGACACATCGGTGGCGCTGCGGGCGAGCGCGCGCCCGGCATCCGTCAGAACGATGCCCCTCCCGCGGCGCTCGGTGAGGCGCACCCCGGCCTCGCGCTCGAGCACTTTGAGTTGCTGGGAGACGGCGGATGCCGTGCGATGCGTCGCCCGCGCGACCTCGGTGATCGAGCCGCGTTCGGCCAGTTCCCTGAGCAGTTCGAGCCGCTGAATGTCCATGTAGCTACGCTACACAATGAGTACAGGACAATGCGATTGTGCTGCATGGTTAGAGGTGGTCAAATAAATACGTCGAACACGTGCAGCAGTGCCTCCGTATCACCGACATCCACCCCTGGTTGAAAGGCCCCCTCGTGTTCGTTCTCATTGCCGTGCTCTCCCTGATCGTTGTCGCGTCCATCGTTGGCGTTGTTGTCGATGTGCAGAATGACGGCTACCGTCACATGCCCGAACAGCGCACGTTCGTTCGCGGCTTCTGACCCCTGCGTGACGCCTCCCCGTCCCCCGGGCCGGGGCAGGCGTCGCCAATCCCGAATGGCATACAGTTGATCCGTGACGGACATTCGGCAGCAGCTCATTGACTACATCTCGGCTGAGGCCGTGTTCCACGGTGACTTCACCCTCACGAGCGGGAAGAAGGCGACGTACTACGTCGACCTCCGCAAGGTGAGCCTCGACCACCGGGTCGCCCCGCTGATCGGCCAGGTCATGATCGACCTCATCGCCGGTGTGCCCGACGTCACCGCCGTCGGCGGCATGACGATGGGCGCAGACCCCGTAGCCGCGGCGATCCTGCACCAGGGTGTCGCCCGCGGCCTCTCCTACGACGCGTTCGTCGTGCGCAAGGAGCCCAAGGACCACGGCCGCGGCCGCCAGGTCGAGGGCCCCGACCTCGCCGGCAAGCGCGTGATCGTGCTCGAGGACACCTCGACCACCGGCGGATCCCCGCTCGCGGCCGTCGAAGCCCTGCTCAAGGTCGGCGCGATCATCGCCGGCGTCGCGGTCGTCGTCGACCGCAACACCGGCGCCCGCGAAGTCATCGAAGCGGCCGGCTACCCCTACTTCGCCGCCATCGGCCTTGAGGACCTGGGGCTGAACTAATGCCAGACCAGTCGGGGAGCGGCGAAGAAGGAATCGACTGGCTCGCCTCCCAGCTCGGCGACGGCACCAAGCCGACCCTGCCGGACGACTTCGTGATGCGTCGCCCGCGCCGGGCGAAGGGTGCCCCAGCGGATGCCCCCGGCCGGGTTTCCCGTTCCGGCGACGCCTCTGGTGCCGGTACGACATCGGATCCTGAAACTCCGGCGCCCGCGTTCCTGTGGGGACTCAAGCCGACGACGGCGACCGCCGCCGTGACCGTGGTCAAGCCGGCGGCATCCGCCCCGGTTGCGCCGCCGGTTGCTCCGCCGCTCGCTCCGACTCCCGCCGTGCACTCGCCGGTACCCGTGGGCGAGCCTTCTGTGGTCGAGCCGGCCGTGTTCCGGCCGCGCGCTGCCGGCGCCACGTCCTTTCCCGCACGGGCCGGCCTGACTCCTGCCCCGATCACCCCGCCGGCCCCTGCGGCCTCGACGACAGGGTCTCCTGCGGGTATCGAGCCCTCTTCCGGTTCTGTCCCTGCCGGTCCGGCAGCGGCAGGAGCCTCCGCGTCCGCAGGCTCTGCTGCTTCCGCCGGCTACGTCCCCGGCGACATCTTCTATCCGTCCGCTCGCCCACTCGCGACGACCGGCGGCGCTGCCGCGACTCCGAACCCGGGCCCCACCGAAGGCTCGCCGGTCGTGGGGGCCGACCGGGGCATCCGGCCGGACGCACCGCTCGAACCCTGGTGGACCACACCCGCGCGGTCGCCGCTCGTGCTCACGCCCGAAGAGGTCGCCGCGGATCGCGCCGCCACCGCCGACGGACGCGGCACCCTGTACCCGGCTCGCAACCTGCCCGCGCCGGAGCCCATCCCCGAGCCCCTGCCCGTGGTGCCTGCGCCGTCGCACTTCCGGCTCCGCGGGCGTCGCGCCGCCGCCCAGGCACCCGTCATCACGCCGCCCGCCGGTGCGTCCGCCGCCGCCGGTGCAGCTGCCGCTGCTGCTCGTGCCGCCGCAGCCC
>NZ_SOFR01000004.1:0-69064 GCF_004402735.1 Cryobacterium sp. MDB1-18-1
AGCGTGCCGCCGAAGTCGAAGCCGCATCGCGAGCTGCCGCCGCCGCCGCCGCCGCCGCAGAGCATGCTGCTGCCGAAGCTGCCGCCGAGCGTGCGGACGCCGTCGCATCCGCGGCCCGAGCTGAGATCGAGACCGAGGCCGCCGCCGAGCGCGCCGTGTTCGAGGCCGCCGCCGCGAGTGCTGCCGCCGCGGTTGCCGCGGCGTCTGTCGCGTCAGCGAGTGCGGCTCCGGCTGCGGCGCTGCCGCTGCTCCCGGCTCCGATCGTTCCCTTCCCGGTCGAGAGCGACCCGTGGGCCGATTCCGGACTCGCCCACACCGAGGTTTTCACTCCTCAGGCTCCGCTCGCCGATTCTGTCGGGCATCCGGCCGACCCTCCGGCTGTCGTCGGCGGCGAGACGGCGGGGGCGCTGAGCGCGTTCGATGCACTGTTCCAGCCCGCCGCCGACACCGACACCGACACCGACGGAGACGCCGCCGCCGGCGCAACGGCCGCTGCCCCGACGACGGTTCTCGCTGCACCGGGCGTCGCGAATGCGCCCGCCCCCGCAGCCTCCGCTGCCGGCTTCTTTTCGCGTCGCTCGAAGGGAACGCCCCCCGGCGACCCAGGAACAGCCGCGGCAGGCACGGGCGGATCAGGGACAAACGGTTCAGAGGCGACACCTGGTTCCGGACCGAAGAGGCCCGGAACGAATGGTCCCACCGTCGGCGGCTCCGGGAACGGGGGCTCCGGGAACGGCGGCTCCGGTTCGGGCGGCTCCGGGAACGGGGGCTCCGGGAACGGCGGCTCCGGTTCGGGCGGCTCCGGGAACGGTGGTTCAGGGCATGGCCCCGGCGGGGCATCCGCCGGGCACAGCGGGTTGCCGAAACCCCTGATCTGGACCGCGGTCGGCCTGCTTGTCCTCGTGGTTCTCGTCGGCCTCTTCCTGCTCGGCCAGCGCCTCGTGGGCTCCCCGGTCTCGACCGTCGCGGCCACAGCCTCGGAGACGCCGACCCCCACCCCGACGCCGACCCCCACGCCGACCCCGGCGCCCACCGCCGCGCAGTCGGTCGGCGTGCACGCCTGGCAGACCCTGTTCGGCGGCGAATGCCTGCAGCCCTACGTCTCCCCGTGGGAGGAGACCTTCACGGTCGCCGACTGCGCGACCCCGCACCAGGCGCAGCTCGTCTATCGCGGTCTGTTCCCCGGGGACGCGACCACGCCGTTCCCCGGCGAGGCGGCGCTTGCTGCGCAGATCAACCTGCTCTGCAGCGCGCCCGGCGTGATCGACCTCACCGCTGCGGCGGCGTATCCCGATGTGCAGGTTCAGGGCAGCTACCCGATCACCGCCGAGCAGTGGGCAGACGCCCCGCACCAGTACTTCTGCTTCGTGAGCCGGTCCTCCGGCGACGGCATCACCGGGAGCCTCGCCGGCCCCGGCCCGACCGCTTAGCCGCAGGAACTCCCGGCTCCTCGTTCGTCGCTGTGCCGAATCCAGGAGTCGAGCCC
Source organism: Cryobacterium sp. MDB1-18-1 (assembly GCF_004402735.1). Lineage (NCBI taxonomy): Bacteria > Bacillati > Actinomycetota > Actinomycetes > Micrococcales > Microbacteriaceae > Cryobacterium > Cryobacterium sp. MDB1-18-1. The sequence goes on from NZ_SOFR01000004.1 coordinate 1,487, forward strand.
TGCGTGCCGAAGCAGGGCCCCAGACCAGTGCCGCGCATCCGCCCTGTTCGGGTGGGGACGCGCTCAACTCCTGAATTCGGAACGCGCCAACCGGATGGGCGACGCGGGGTGACGCTGGTGGGCTAGATCTCGTCGGACTCGACGGGTTCGAGGGACACGAGCTTGTCGACGCCGGAGATGATCTCGTCCGGGCGGAACGGGTAACGGCTGACCTCGGCCTCGTCGCTGATCCCGGTCATCACGAGCAGCGTGTACAAGCCGGCCTCGATACCGGCGACGATGTCGGTGTCCATCCGGTCGCCGATCATCGCGGTGTTTTCCGAGTGCGCGCCGATCTTGTTCATCGCCGAGCGGAACATCATCGGGTTCGGCTTGCCGACGACGTACGGCTCCATGCCGGTCGCCTTCGAGATGAGAGCGGCGATGGCGCCCGTCGCGGGCATCGGACCGTCCGCGCTCGGCCCCGTCGCATCCGGGTTCGTCGCGATGAAGCGCGCACCGGCGAGCAGCAGGCGGATGGCCTTGGTGATGGCCTCGAAGGAGTAGTTGCGGGTCTCGCCCACGACGACGTAGTCGGGGTTCGTCTCCGTCATGATGAACCCGGCCTCGTGCAGGGCCGTCGTCAGGCCGACCTCTCCGATCACGAAGGCCGTTCCGCCGGGCATCTGGCTCTTCAGGAAGTCGGCGGTCGCGAGGGCCGAGGTCCAGATGCGCTCCTCTGGCACGTTGAGTCCTGAGGCGCGCAGCCGGGCGCTCAGGTCACGCGGCGTGAAGATGGAGTTGTTGGTCAGCACGAGGAACGGCGTTCCCGCGTCGCTCCATTGCTGCAGAAGCTCGGCGGCCCCGGGCAGCGGGCTGTTCTCGTGGACCAGCACCCCGTCCATGTCGGTGAGCCAGCATTCGATCTCGTCACGGCGTGTCATTCGGCGCTCCTCGGGTTCCCCTCCAGAGTAGCGTTCCGGGGTTTGGTCGGTGTCATCGCTTCGATTCCGCGCGGGGCTCGTCGGTGGGCTCCGCATCGAGCCAGATCGACGCGGCCTCCGCATTGGTCAGGTGGCGGATGCTGCCGTTCAGCAGTCGCACGACGCCCGGTCCCAGCAGCGCGAGCACGGTTCCCGGCCCGATGCCGTCGCGTGCGAGGCCTCGGAGCACGACGGGATCCCGGTCGCTGATCCGCAGGACGACGCCGACGAGGCCGGGGCCGGCTTCGGCCGCGACGAGCCCGGCGCGCGCGGTGACGGAGCCGTCAGCCGCGGGGATCGCGTCGCCATGCGGGTCGACCGCCGGCCGGCCGAGGCGTTCGTCGATGGCGTCGAGCAGCCGGTCCGAGAGGGAGTGTTCGAGGATCTCGGCCTCGTCGTGCACCTCATCCCAGTCGTAGCCCATCTCGCGCACGAGCCAGGTCTCGATGAGGCGGTGCCGTCGCACGACCGCGCTCGCGCGCAGCAGCCCGACGGGGGTGAGGGAGAGAGGCCCGTACGGCACGTGCGTGATGAGGCCGGCGGCCGCGAGCTTCTTCACCATCTCCGTGACCGAGGAGGGAGCGATCCCGAGCCGGGCTGCAAGAGCCGACGGGGTGATCGGTTCCGGCTGCCACTCGGTGTGCGCATAGATGGTCTTGAGGTAGTCCTCAGACGCCGGGGTGCTCGTGCCGTTGTGTTTCATGAGCCGCTCCCTATGCTCCGGTGAAGATCAGCACGAGCAGGACGACGTTGAGCGTGACCAGCAGGATGGCGGTGATGATCCCGGCCAGCGTCGTGAACCAGCGGTTGGTGTATTCGCCGAGCAGGCTCCGCCGCGAGGTCAGCCAGACCAGCGGGATCAGCGCGAACGGGATCCCGAAGGAGAGCGCGACCTGGCTCAGCACGAGGGCCTCGGTCGGGTTGAGGCCGAGGCCGAGGATGATGAGCGCCGGGATCAGCGTGACGAGGCGACGGACGAGCAGCGGCAAGCGCAGCTGCAGCAGCCCGTGCATGATCTCGGCACCGGCGTACGCGCCGACGGAGGTCGAGGCGAGCCCGGATGCGAGCAGGCCGATCGCGAACACCGTCGCGACGATCGGCCCGAGGCTCGACTTCAGGGCGTCATACGCGCCCGGAAGCGAGTCGGTTCCCGGAATGCCCTGCAGCGCAGAGGCGGCGACGACGAGCAGGGCCACGTTGACGGTGCCGGCGAGGATCATCGCGAGGGTCACATCCCAGCGGGTGGCCCAGAGCAGGCGGTGCGTGGTCGGCCGGTCGTGGGCACCGGGAAACCGGTCGCGGGCGAGGGCGGAGTGCGCGTAGATCGCGTGCGGCATGATCGTCGCACCGAGGATCGACGCCGCGAGCAGCACCGAGTTGCTGCCCTCGAACCGCGGCACGAGGCCGGCGAGCACGCTCGCAGGGTCCGGCGGGGCGAAGAACACCCCGGCGGTGAACCCGATCGTGATCACGCACAGCATTGCGACGATGATCCGCTCGAAGCTCTGTGCCCCACGCCGGGCCTGCGCGGTCAGCACGAGCATCGAGACCGTGCCCGTGATCACGCCACCGAGCAGCAGCGGCAGCCCGAACAGCAGGTAGAGCGCAACCGCACCGCCGATGATCTCCGCGAGGTCGGTCGCCATCGCGACGAGCTCCGCCTGCAGCCAGTACAACCGCCGCAGAAACGGATGCTTGAACCGGCTGCCGAGGATCTCCGGCAGGCTCTGCCCGGTCACGATCCCGAGCTTCGCGGAGAGGTACTGGATCAGCCACGCCATCAGGTTGCCCGAGAGCACCACCCAGACCAGCAGGTACCCGAACCGGGCGCCCGCGGTCATATTGCTCGCCACGTTGCCCGGATCCAGGTAGGCAACGCCGGCGACCATGGCGGGACCGAGCAACATCGCCAGCCGGGCGGGTGCTGCCGGCGTCCGCGCCGCATCCGCTACCGTGCCGCCAGCATTTTTAGGCATACCGAAATCATACGCGCGCTCGCCCTGCCCTGGGCACGAGCGCGCGCGCGGGGCGGGGGCAGGTGCTGCGCGGGATACGGTGGAGCGGTGACTGAACCGCTGCTCCCCGCTTCCGTACCGACCGCCGCACCGACCGTGGAGCTGTCGACGAACGGGGTCGGGCCGTGGCAGGGCGAGTTGCCGGAGGAGGCGTTCTATGACCCCGAGCTCCTCGAGCACGGTGACACCCGCAACGTGATCGACCGGTACCGGTACTGGTCGATGGCCGCGATCGTCGCCGATCTCGATGAGAAGCGCCACCCCTTCCACGTCGCGATCGAGAACTGGCAGCACGACATGAACATCGGCTCGATCGTGCGGAGCGCCAACGCCTTCGGCGCGGACACCGTGCACATCATCGGGCGCAAGCGCTGGAACAAGCGCGGTGCCATGGTCACAGACCGGTACCAGCACGTGCTGCATCACGCGGATGTCGCCACGTTCGTGCTCTGGGCGGCGCACGAGGGCCTGCCGATCATCGCGATCGACAACGTGCCCGGCAGCGTGCTGATCGAAACCTTCGCGATCCCGGAGCGCTGCGTGCTCCTGTTCGGCCAGGAAGGCCCCGGCCTCTCCGACGAGGCGATCGCCGCGGCGGATGCCGTGCTCGAGATCAGCCAGTTCGGATCGACGCGCTCGATCAACGCCTCTGCTGCCGCCGCCGTCGCAATGCACGACTGGGTGCTTCAGCACCGCTTCAAGTAGCCCGCTCACGGAGCCGGAGCCGGAGCCGGAACCGGTGCCGCCCCGTTCTGGGGTGGGCTCCGCCGCGCACTGGGGTCGTCCGAGGGATTGACCGGCGCGATGCGCAACCGGTAGCTTCTAGGAAACGTACTCAACAGGGACGCTTCTGCGTACCCGGGCACCCGAAATGCCCCGCGTACGCCGAAACTTCGCTGCTCGCATTGCTTACCCTGGAGTACCCGTCATGCCGCTTTTCCGCCCTGCCATCGTGCCGCGCCACAAAAAGCGTCAGATCCTCTTCGACCACGGTTTCCTCGCCCCGGCCCGGGCGCACATGCGGATCACGGCCAGCGTCCTGGCCGGCCTGCTCGTCGCCGTCGGCCTGACCGTCGGCGCCATTGTCGCCCCGGCGACCGCTGCCGGGATCGTCACCCTCACGGCCAGCAGCACGCCGACCATCCTCGCGGGCGAAAACGCGACCGTGAGTCTCACCGCGACGGCTCCTGCCGGCGGCACAACGGACTACTACAACCTCGCATTCCGGTACCAGCTGCCCGCCGGAGCGAGCTATGTCCCCGGCAGTACCGCAGGGGCAAGCGGCCCGGCCCTCCCTGACCCGACGATCGTGACGATCACCGACGTCGTGGGGCCGCCGGCGGTCACCCACCAGGTGCTGATCTGGCCGAACATCGCCGACCTCGTGCACGGAAGCACCACCGGCCTCACCTTCGGGATCACGCCAGACCCCTCCGTCTTCCTGGTCGGATCTCCCATCCCCGGCAATGCCGCCGTCTACGGCCAGACCGACCCTCGACTGCTCGCCAAGTTCACGCCGACAACCGGCGTCGTCGTCGCAGGCAGCTTCGCATTCACGGATGCCGTCACTCCCGTTTCCACGAAGGTCGCCGCCCTCAAGGTCACCAAGACCGAACCGAGCCCCGAGCATGAACTCATGCGCGGCGCACAGGACCAGGCCACCGTCTACACAATCACCACCAAGAACACCGGGGTCGCCGCCACGACCGGCGTCGTGCTCGTCGACTACCTCCCGGCCGGCCTCGAATTCCTCGGTTGCGGCAGTGTCGACAACAGTGCGGCAGGCACAGAGGAATACCCGGGCAGCGGCCCGCTCGGCTCCTCCACCGGCGGTCCCTCCTGCGCGACTCCCGCGCTCGTCGAAACGGTCAACGACCGAGCAGGCTTCCTCGGCCAGGTCTTCACGAAGGTCACCTGGAACCTCGGCACCCTCACGGCCGGGTCCACCCGCACCATCACCTATTCGGCCGCGATCCCGCTGAAGGCCAACACGATGTGGCCCGCCGGCCAGGTGCCCAACGCCGCCGCGCGCCTGCAGGCGGCCAACCTGGACAACAACACCGGGGCATCGACTCGCCAGGAGGCGCCAGCCGCCGCCGGCCAGGGCCTCACGAACACCGCAGTCGCCACCGGCACATACACCGGCCCCGTCGCCACTCCCGCGGATGCTGCCGCAACCTCGAGCGACTCCGTGACCGTCAAAGCCATTGACCTGTCGATCGTCAAATCCGTGGACTCCTCGGACTTCGTGGCCGACGGCATCGCGCACTTCACCCTGCTGCTTCGATCGAGTGAGTACACCACCGATTCCGCGATGACGATCACCGACGTCGTTCCCAACGGGCTCTGCCCGATCATGCCCGCTTCCGTCGTGGTGACCGGTCCGCGGGCCGGTCAGCTGCCGGCCGGCTGCACCGGAGGCGGCACGGTGACGGGCGCCACCGTCAACAGCGTCGTCGCCAACGCCGACGGCAGTTTCACGGTCGTGCTCACGCCGAACCCGACGAGCCTCCCGGTGAACACGAGTCGCACGATCGGCTACGACGCCCTGATGTCTTCGACCTACGCCGGAGACAGCCAAAGCGGGCCGACCGTCGCGGGAGACAGCTTCCTCAACACCGTCGGGATCACCGGCACGACAACCGACGTCACCGCCGGCCTCGGCAGCACGCCGGTCACAGACGACTCGTCGGCCGGCCTCGCGTCATCCAGCCCGACCATCACCAAGAAGGTGCTTCCCCGCCCGGCCGCCGGTGGCACCGCCGTTGACTGCGCCGCCGCGGTCAACGCGCCCAACTACACAGACACCCAGGTGCCGACCTACCACCTCGGCGACAAGGTCTGCTTCCAGCTGACCGTGGCGTTCGCAAGCTCAACCCGCACCCGCAACGCCCGCATCACCGACTTCACCCCGGTCGGAACGAGCTTCGACGGCTTCGCGCCCGCGTCAGGAAGCACCGTCGCCGTGACCCCCGCAACCGGCACAGAGTCGGCAACCCCGGCAGGCACCCTGCCCGCCGCCTGGAACCTCGGCACGCCGGACAACGGATCGACCGACCTTTACGTCGCCAAGGGCGCAACCCTGACCCTCTTCGTGAGCGCCATCGTCACGTCGACGTCGCCGACCGCCGTCGTCGACATCACCGCGAACCTGATGAAGTACCGCCAGGAATCCACGGCAGGGGCCGTGCTCGCACTCCGTGACCAGGTCGACTACGCGATCGCCCCTGCCCCCACCGTCTCCCTCGCCAAGAAGATCTCCGCCGTCAACGGTGCAGCCCCGGCCGCGCCGGCAACAGACGTCAAGGTCAAAGAGGGCGACGTCGTGACGTACGCCCTCGACGTCGCGAACACCGGAACGGCCGCCGCTGGCACCGATGTGCCGGTCGCTGCCGTACAGGTCTGGGACGCCCTCCCCGCCGGCTACACCTGCACCACGTGGATCGTCGCGTCGATCACACCCGCCGGCAGCTGTCTGAATCCCGGTGATTCCGGCTACCCGACCACAAATGCCGTGCCGGCCAACGCTCGCAGCGTCATCGTCTGGACCGTTCCGGGTCCACTCGCCCCAGGATCGGCAGCTACCCGGCTCAGCTATGCGGTGACGGTTCCCACCGGCGTGAGCGTGTCGACGGTATTCCCGAATACGGCATCCGTTGTCGCCTTCACCTCGCCGAACACCGCGGGCGGCGACACGGTCTACTTCCCGAAGGGCTCGTTGAACCCTGCCCATGACACCGACGGGAATGCGCTCCCGGCCAACAGCACCGCGCAGATCCGCCTCGCCGACGCCGCCGTGGCCAAGACCGGCGTGTCCCGGATCGTGGCGACCGGCAACACCGCCAACCAGGCCGTCGCGGGGGAGCTCGTCGACTACACCTTCTCCGTCACGGTGCCTGCTCATACGACCGTGTACAACGGAAAGCTCTCCGACGCGCTCCCGGCCGGACTGACCATTCCGGTCGGAACCGTCGCGACAGTGTCGAGCGTGCCGGCCGGCGGCTCATTCGACCCGACGAACGGCGCCCTGACCTTCCCTGCAACCTTCGACAACACCACCGCCGTGGACCAGGTCTTCACGGTGACGCTGCCCGGCGTGCTCGTCGGCGTCGGTCTGGCCTCCGGAACGCTCACCAACACCGCGACCTTCGCGAGCAACGCCACCCTCGGCGGGACCGCGGTGACCCCGCGCACGGCGGCCAAGGCCATCACGGTCGTGACTCCACTGCCGACCCTCGCCAAGATCGTCGACAAGCCCACCGCCCAGGGCAATGACATCGTGACCTTCACTCTCACTGCCGGCAACACCGCCGGCCGCCCCGCAGCCTACGACTCCATCGTCGTCGACTGCCTGCCCGCGGGACTGACCCTGACTGCCTTCCTCTCCCCTGCCGCTTCGCCGACGACGACGAGCGTGCCCGGGGACGGCACCAACGGGTGCGCCACCGGAACCACCAGGCTCGGCTGGGTGCTCCCCGGCACCGGTGCACTCCTGGCCCCCGCCACCACCGTGCTCACCTATTCGGCACGGGTCGCACCCAACTCCGCCGGGCTCGTCACGTACACCAACACGGCGAGCGTTACCGGCTCGACCCTGAGCAGCAACGGGGCGAACAACGCCCTCGTCGAGCGCGTCGTCTCTGCCGCCGCGTCGGCCGTCGTCACGGTCGAAGGCGCCACGACGGTCAAGACGGCCACCCCGAATGCCGTTGCGGTCGGCGGCGCGGTCGCATACACGATCACCGTCACCCTGCCCAAGAACGTCAACTTCTACAACGCATCCATCATCGACACCCTGCCAGCCGGCGTGACCGCGAACGCAGGCTCCGCCACGGTCGCCTGCCGCACCGCCACCGCCGTCGACTGCATCGCCACGCTGCCCAAGGGCCCCGGGTTCACCCTCGCCCCGTCCGGCCAGAAGATCGGCTGGCTCCTCGGGGACGTCGTCGCTGCGACCGAGGACCGCACCGTCACCGTCTCGGTCACCGGCACCGTCACCACGGCGCCCGCCAACACCGCGGGAACGTTGCTGACCAACACGGCCGCTCCGCGCTGGAACGACACGGCCAAGTCCGATCCGGCCAATGCCGCAGCGGGCTTCGACCGCACCGGCCCGGCCGGATCCGCGGGCGTCACCGTGCTCGAACCGGTGCTCAGAATCGCCAAGACCGTCTCCAACGCCACTCCGGAACCCGGCCAGGCCTTCACGTACACCGTCACCGCGACCAACGCGAACACAGCAACGACGTCCGACGCGTTCGCCGTGACCATCGTCGACACCCTTCCCGCCGGGATCGACCCTGCGAGCGTGACGAATATCTCCGGCAATGGTGTGCTCTCCGGCACGACCATCACCTGGACGATGCCGACCATCGCCAAGAACGCGTCCGTCACCCTGACCTTCGACGCCAGGCTGGCCGCGTCACCGAGCCTCACCGGCAGCGCGATCGTGAACAGCGTGAGCGTGACGAGCTACGCCTCCCTGGCGGCTGGCGGCCGGGTCTACACGGCCAACCCGCCGACGGCGACGGCGGCGGTCACCCCGCGCTTCCCGCACATTGACCTCGCCAAGACCGCGACCAACGGTGCGACCGCATACGTGAACACCCCGTTCGGCTGGACGCTGACGCTCACGAACACCGGAGCGGGCACCGCGGCGACCGTCACCCCGACGGATGTCCTTCCCGCGAACTGGGTGTACCTCGCCGGTTCAGGCACGGTCTCGATCGGGAGCGGCGCGGCCGGGCCCCTCGGCGACCCGACGGTGACCACCGCGAGCGGAGTGCAGACCCTGGCCTGGCCCGCGTTCACGGCCGTGGCCCCCGGAACCGTCATCAGCATCCGCTACAGCGCGCAGCCGACCGCTGCGGCAACCGTCACTCCGGGAGCCGGGGCGGGCATCCGCCACACCAACACCCTCTCGGCCTCCGCGACGGATGCCACCGGTGCGACCGGTCACGCCGGCCCCGCCCCGTACGCGGCGAGCCCGGTGACCGCTGACGCGCACATCGATGCGGCCGACGTCACCCTGGCCAAGACGGCCGGCTCGGCCCTCGTCGCCGGGCGCAGCACGCCGGATGCCTTCAGCATCACCGTCAGCAACACCGGACCGGACACTGCGGTCGGGGCCGTCGCCGGACACAACTTCACGGTCACGGACACCCCCACCCAGCCCTTGCCCACCGGCATCACCGTCACGGGGGCGACCGGCACCGGCTGGAGCTGCACGGTTCCGAACGCCGTGACCGGCGCCTTCAGCTGTGAACGTGTCAACGCGAACGAAACCCTCGCCGCAAACGCCGCATTCCCGGCGATCACGGTCGCCATGCTCGCCGGATCCGGTGTGCCGAATGGCACGGCCGTCGTCAACTCCGCCACCGTCTCCGCCCGAACCTTCGACCCGCTCCTCGGCAACAACACCGCGAGCGCGACGAACACGGTGACCACGAGCGCCGACCTCGGCATCACGAAGCTCGCCAGTGGCGTCTTCGCCGCCGGCGACACGGCGACCTGGACCATCGACGTCACCAACGCGGGTCCGTCGACCTCTGTCGGACCGATCACCGTGACCGACACCCTGCCCGGGCACCTCTCCGCCGTCTCGGTCACGGGAACCGGCTGGACCTGCACCACCGCAGCGACCCCGGTGAGCTGTGTCTCCGCGGGCGGCCTCGCGCTCTCCGCGACCTCGCGCCTGACCGTGACCGCCACGATCGACTCCGACTTCACCGGCAGCCTCACCAACACGGTTGCCGTCACCGGGACGACGCCCGACCCGAACCCGGCCAATAACAGCTCCGCACCGACGACCCCGGTCGGGAGCGCAACAACGCTCTCGATCGCGAAGACCCTGCAGGATGCCCAGCTCGTGCCCGGAACGGATGCGACCTACCGCTTCGTCGTCGCGAACACCGGCCGCGCCGACGCCCGTAACGTGCGGATCGCTGACGCGCTGCCCAACGGCCTGACCTTCGTGCGGCTCACGGCCGGTACCCCCGGCGCCTGGACCTGCACCGAGACCAGCACCACTCCCTCGACCATCGGGTGCGTCCTCACGGGCACCCTGAAGCCCGGCGCCGGGGCCACCCAGACCGTCGACGTCGTGGTCGCGGTGCCGAGCGGCCTCACCGGTTCCGTCGTCAACACCGCGACCGCAGGAGCAGACAACGCCCCCGACGCGAGCGACAACACGAACACGGGACTGATCGGCAAGGCCGATCTGGGAATCACCAAGACCCACCCCGCCGGCGCCGTGACGGCAGGCACCGACCTGACGTACTCCCTCTCGGTGACCAACTACGGTCCGTCGGACGCCCCGGCAGGCACCGTCGTGACCGACCACATCCCGGCAGGGCTGGTCGCCCAGGGCGCGGACGGTGGCGCCGACTGGACCTGCGCTGCACCCGTCGGACAGGATGTGACGTGCACGAGCACGAGCATCCTTCCCGTGGGAGCCACGGCAGGCGTCGTCTCCGTGACCGTCGGCATCCCGGCGAACGCCGGGCCCGCCGGCTTCACCAACGTCGCGGACGTGACCGGGGTCCTCGACGAGCCAACGCCGAACGCGCACCCCAACACCGCGAGCGACCCGACCGACGTGACCACGCACGCCGACGTCACGATCGTCAAGACGATCGTGCCGTCCGCTCGCACCGTCACCGCCGGTGGCAGCATCGGCTACGCCCTGACGGTCACCAACGCCGGTCCGTCGACCGCGGATGCGCTCACGGTCGCCGACACTCTGCCGGCCGGTTTCACCGCCACCGCGATCAGCGGTGCCGGCTGGACCTGCGTCCTGGCCAGCCTCAGCTGCACCCGCGCCCAGCTCGGCGTGACGAACTCCGTGATCAGTGTCACGGCATCCGTTGCCGCAGCGGTGCCTGACGGCACCCGCGCGGTCAACACCGCGACCGTCGGCTGGACCGACAGCCGCTCATCCGCCCGCACCGACACCGACACCGTGCCCGTGACCGTTGTCGCGATCGCCGACCTCGAGCTGAACCAGTCGACCGCGACGGCGACCCCCCTCGCGGGCGCTGACGTCGTCTTCGACTTCGCGCTGCGTAACGTCGGCACCTCGGACGCCATCGGTCCGATCACGATCACCGACACCCTGCCGGCCGGGCTCCGGTTCCGTTCGAACACGGTGGGCTGGACCTGTGTCGCGAGTGCCGTTGCCGCCAGCGCCCCGCAGGTCGTCACCTGCACCCTCGGTGACGGCAGCACCGGCCTCGCCGCCGGCGGCACGGCGACCGCGCTCTCGATCACGGTGAGCACTGACCCGACTCTCGGTGCCGTCACGCTCGACAACCCCGCGATCGCCGCGACACCGACAACGGAGTCCACGCTCGTCAACAACCCGAGCCCCGTGCGGGTGCTCTTCGCCCGCAGCGCCGACCTGTCCCTCGTGAAGACCCACTTCGGCTCAGGCGCGATCGGCGCTCCGACCCCCTTCACCCTCACTGTCTCCAACGCGGGACCGTCCAGCGCCGTCGGGGTCCGGGTGGTCGACACCCTCCCGGTCGGGCTCACCTGGGTCGACAGCGCGGGTAGTGACCCGGCGTGGTCGTGCTCGGCTGCGGCGTCGACCCCCGTCGGCTCGACGGATGTCTCGTGCGCCCTCGCGACGCCCGTCGCCCCCGGCGCGGACGCGCCGACCCTCGTCCTGAACGCCCTCGTCGACGCACGGTCGTTCCCGACGGTCACGAACGCCGCCGCCGTCACCGCGGTCACCCCCGACCCGGACCCGGCAAACAACTCGGCGACCGATCCGCTCGTCGTCGCCCCGCTGGTGAGTCTCGCCGTGACGAAGCACCACACCGGGCAGGCCATCATCGGATCGAACCTGGACTACCTCGTCGCGGTCACGAACACCGGAGCCACGGCAGACCCGGGTGGATTCACCGTGGTCGACGTGCTCCCGGCCGGGCTCAGCTACGTCTCCGGCCACGGCGACGCCGTGACCTGCGCCGCTGGGTCCGACGCGGCGCTGGTCACGTGCACCTTCGCCGGCGCGCTGGCCGTCGGGGCGACCCGCACGGTCACGATCACGGTGTCCGTGCTGGCCACTGCGTTCCCGACCGTGGTCAACACGGTCACCGCGCACAGCCTCTACGCCGACCCGGCCGCCCCGGCGGCCCAGGCGAGCGACTCCGCGACCGTTCTGAAGGCCCTCGCGCACACCGGAATCGACCTTCCGGTTGAGCTCCTCGCCCTGCTCGCCCTCCTCGCTCTCCTGCTCGGTGCCGCGCTCGTCCTCACGAGTCGCCGACGCCGCGCCCAGCGTGCCGAATAGGGGCTAGCGTTGCAGTATGACTGCGATCACTGACGATCTGCCCGCCCGCCTGCTGCACGAAGAGCACGAGGGCTGGGACGCGATCCTTGCCCGCCGCGCCGGGGACTACTACTGGCGCACAATGACGCGCGATGCCCTGTTGGTGCTCCCGGGGAACGTGGTCGCCAGGGACGCGGTGGCCGCGTTCTTCGAGGCCCTCGCACCGCTCGACAGCTACGAGCTGCACGACCCCGCCGTGATCCGGATCAACGATCGCGCGGGCATCCTCGTCTACCGGCTCGTCACCCGCCGCGGCGACGAAACCGTCGAGACGTCCGCCGCGACCACCTACGTGTTCCAGAACGGCGGCTGGTGCGTGGCCCTGCACCAGCAAAGCCCCGTCTAGCCCCGAAGTCCGTCCGCGAAAGCGGGTGAATCGTCGGTTCCGCCTGCCCAGACCGACGATTCACCCGCTTTCGCGAGCGGATGCCGGGTGTCTTGTGGGTACACGGGGGCGGGTCTACCGTGACGAGACAGGGTTCCCGCATGTGGGGAACCCGGGTAGCGAGAAGGGACCCGGGTCAATGGCTGACTTTGGAAACGAGGGCCTCGCGGAGCTTTACCGCCGGCCCGGAAGCGCATCCACCGTTTACGTCGACGTCACCCAGGATCGTGAGGATCCGAGACGCACCTCGAGCCTGCGCCATCGCTCCGTGCGCGAGGCACTGGCCGATGCCGGTGCCCCCGAGGCCGACGCCGACGTCGTGATCGACCGGATCGAGGAACCGCCCGGCAGGCCGGGCAAGGTGAGTCGGCTGCTCGTGGTGCGGGACGGCCTCATCGAACTCGACGAGCTGTTGCCCGGTGAACCGCTCGGCGAGCTGATCGTCTCGCACGGGCCGGTGCCGTGCCTGCTGCCGCTGCTCATCCAGCGTCCGCGCGACCTGACCTACATCATCGCCGAGGTCGGGCGCGACGGCGGCGAGATCCGGCAGTTCCGGCTCAGCCGCACCGGCGCGGTCGCCGAGGAGGAGATCGAGGGCGACACCGAGTACATCACCAAGGTGCAGGGAGGATTCCTGTCCAACTCGCGGTACCAGCGCGACACCGAGGAGATCTGGAAGCGCAACGAGGGCCAGATCGCCGACGCGATCGACGAAATGGTGCGCACGAGCGGTGCGGAGCTCCTGATGCTCACCGGGGACGTGCGCGCGCGGCAACTGCTGGTCGCCCAGCTCGCCCCCGCGAGCAGGGACATCCTCGCCGTGGTGCCGACGAACACCCGCCCCGGCGGCGCAACGACCGTTGAGCTCGAAGCCGACCTCGACCGGCACCTTGCCGCGATCCTCGCCCAGGACGAGTACGACGCCCTCGAACGTCTCGACACCGGGCGCGACGAAGGCCTCGCCGAAGCCGACTTCGCCGCCGTCGTGCGTGAGCTGCAGCAGGGCCAGGTCGAGGTGCTGCTGCTCGCTTCGGGAGCGCTGCCCGAGGCGACCCTGCTCGCGCTCGACCGTGAGCCCTGGGTGGCGTCGACCGAAGCGGATGCCCTCGGCGCGGCCGTTCTCGGAGCCGTGCCTGCCGCAGACGCGCTCGTCCGTGCCGCGTTGCTCACCGACGCGCGCGTGGTCGTGGTGTCGCCGGGGGAGCTGCCCGGCGGGAGCGGGGCCGCCGCGCTGCTCCGCTGGTCGACCCTCTCGACCCACTGAGCCGGCCGGTCAGCCGGTCAGCCGATCAGGCTGGGGCGCAGGTCGCGCAGGGTGCGGAAGTGCGTCATCCGGGTCACCCCGACCGCGGCCAGCACGAGGCCGCCGACGACCCAGAGGAGCAGCACCCCGGCATCCGCCCAGGCCGTGGCCGGGTTGCCGCCGTACATCAACTGGCGGATGCCGTCGACCGCGTAACTCATCGGCACCACGTGGTGCAGCCAGGCGAGCGGCGCCGGCAGGGTCTGCCACGGGAAGGTCCCGCCGGCGGTGACGAGCTGGATCACCATGAGCACGAGGCCGACGAACTGGCCGACGCTGCCGAGCCACACGTTGAGCGCGAGGATGATCGCCGCGAACGCGAGGGCGGCGAGCCCCATCATCCCGTAGGTGCCGACCGGGTTGTGCACCTCGAAGTGCAGGATTCCGGCGAGGATGCCGAACAGCGCCGCCATCTGCACGAGGCCGAGGAGGCCGGGGGTGAGCCAGCCGGCGAGGGTGATCTTGAGCGGGGAGTGCAGGGCCGTGATCGCCCTGCGTGACACCGGTTTCACGATCAGGAACAGCGCGTAGATGCCGATCCAGCCGGCGAGGCTTGCGAAGAACGGGGCCATGCCGGCGCCGTAGGTCCCGGCGGAGGTGACGGCAGCGGTCGTGAGCGACACCGGGTCGGCGATCGTCGAGCCCTGCAGGGTGCGGGTCTGGGCGTCCGAATTCGGGATGCTCGTCACCCCGTTCGCGAGGCCGTCGCGCAGTACGCCCGCGCCGGACTGCAGGGTGACGAGCCCGCTGTTGAGGCTCGTCGCGCCGGTCGCAATGCTTTCGGCGCCGGTCGCCGCGGTACTCGCGCCGGTGGCGGCGGATGCTGCACCGTCGTTGACCGTTCCGGCCCCGGCCGCAAGCGTTGCGGCCCCTGTAGCGGCGTCGGTCGCGCCGCTCGCGACGTTGCTTGCACCGGCGGCCGTCTGCGCGGCGCCGGCGGCGAGGGTTGCCGCACCGGTTGCGGCGGCGGCGGCGCCGGCAGCGACGGTTGCCGCGCCGGTGGCGACGCCACCCGCACCCGCGTTGAGGGCCGTGAGCTTTCCGTCCTTCGTGATGAGGCCGTCGAGGCCGGCCTGGACTCCGGCTGCCTGCGCGCTGGCGGTCTTCATACCGGTAGTGACGGTTGTCAACTGGAGGAGCGCAGCGTCAACATCGGCGGTGCTGAGATTGGCCGACGTCAGCTGTGTCCTGATAGCGGTCAGACTCGATTCGAGAGCTGTCGTCGTCGTCGCGTTAAGTGTCGTGACTGCATCGCCAGTAGCCGCGGAAAGGGCAGGCACGCCCTTCTCAAGCAGCGCCTTGGTCCCTGCCGACACGGAGGCCGCTCCTGTGGAGAGCGGGACTGTCCCGTCGGCAAGCTTCTTCGTTCCGGCCGCGAGGTCTGCAGCGCCGCCGGAGACCTTCGTCGCCCCTGCAGACACCTGGCTGGCGCCGGTCGCGAGCGTCGCAGTCCCGGTGGCAAGGCTCGTTGCCCCGCTCGAGAGCTGGCTCGTTCCGGTCGCGAGCTGGCCGAGGCCGGAGGCGAGCACGCCCACGCCGCTGGAGAGCTGGGCGGCACCGGTTGCGAGGCTTGCGCTCCCGTCGGATGCGGTCGTCGCGCCATCCGTCAGCTTGGTCGCGCCGTCCGCGGCCGTGACGAGGCTCGAGCGCACGTCGGACAAGCCGATCAGGAGCCGGTCGGCCGCTTCCTCATTGACCTTCGAGACGATGGCCTCCCGGATCTTCGTCGCGGCCTGGCCGCCGATCGTCGAAGCGAGATAGCTGTTCGTGTCGTTCGTGGTGAGGGTGATCACCGACTTCCGCGGTGTCGACGTGGCCGAGGATGCGATGCCCTCGGAGAAGTCGGCCGGAATGGTCACGCTGAAGTCATAGCTCGCGTCGGCGACGCCGGCCGCGGCCGTGGCCGCGGAGACACGGTGCCATTGGAAGGCTCCGGCGTCGGTGAGCTGCGTTGCGATGTCGTCGCCGTAGTTGTGGCTCACATCGTCGATGACCGTCCCCGTGTCGGCGACGACGAGGGCGACCGGCACGCGGTCGAGACCCGCATACGGGTCCTGGTTGGCCCACAGGTACAGGCCGCCGTAGAGCACGGGCACGAGCAGCAGGGCGGCGAGGGCGACCCGGGACATCACGGTTGCGGTCAGTCGCGCCAGTTCGGCGCGAATCATGGCGAAAACTTTCACAGGACATCGGCTCCGGGGATGGTGACGGGGAAGCGGGTGAGTCCGGCGGGCAGCATGCCGTCCGGCTCCAGGTTGGCGAGCTCGAGGTCAGCGATGGCGTGCGCCGAGGCGTCGCCGGCGATGACGAGCACCGCATAGCCACGCGCCGCCAGTCCACCGGCGATGTCCCACCAGCCGAGCGGATCGCCGCCGTGGCGGTCGGGAGAGGTGAGCACAAGCCCCAGCACGCCGTCGCGCAGCACGGCCAGTTCGGTCAACAATCGGATGCGGTCGTCGGGCGCGAGGTCGCCCATGTCGCTCCGCGCCCGGTCGGCGAGGCCGAGCCCGGCGAGCAGGTGCTGGGTGGACTTGCGACGGAGGCCGGCGAACATGAGCTCTTCGGCGACGACGTCTTCGACCATGACGTCCGCGGCGGGCTCCGAGACGCCGAGGGCGTCGACGAGAGCGATCTGGCGACGCATTGCGGCGTAGTCGGTGTGACCGTCGATCGTGACGGTCCCGCTGTCCGGGCGCATCCGGCCGGAGGCGATGAGGCCGAGGACCGTGGGACGGCGTTCGGTCTCGGCCCGGGCGAAGGCGACCGCGCCACTGCTGAATTCCAGGGTCGTCGACGGAAGGGCAGAGTCTCTCGGGCCCTTGGTGACGGACGAGAGGTTAACGCGCATGCGAGCGCCTCCGGAGGTGAGAGGAAACCCATACGACGTCGGCACGGGTTCCGGGGGGAAGGAATAGGCATCGCGGCGCTGGGACTGAGGCCACTCTAATTCACCAGCACGTGATTTTTACTGACTAGTCAGTTCTGGTCAGACGCGGGGTCGTCGGGTGATCGAGGTGGACGAAGCCGGACCTGCTTGCGCGGGGCGTTCGACGGATCTATACTGACTAGTCGGTACAAAACGAGTACCGCCACGAAAGGAACGACGTGCAGGCGACACTGGTAGCGGACGAACTGACTGTCAGTTACAAACGAGGCCTGGTCTACGGGCCGATCAGCTTCAGCGCCGACGACGGCCTCACGGTCATCTGCGGCCCGGCCGGCAGTGGGCGCACGAGCCTGCTCCTCACCCTCGCCGGGCGGATGCGGCCAACCTCCGGAACCTTGTCGGTGCTCGGCGAAGACCTTCCCCGCCGCGCCCGCCGGGTCCAGCGCCGCACCGGCGTGTCCGGGTTCCACGGCATCGACTCCCTCGAAGAGTCGGTCACCGTCGGGGCGGCCATCCGCGAGCGCCACGCCTGGCTCGCCCCCTGGTGGTCCTTCATCCGGGCGGTCGACGACGCCGAGGTCGTCCGCATCTGCGCGCCGGTCTTCGGTGACATCCCGGTTCCGGCCGCGAGCACGATGATCTGGGACCTCGACGAGGTCGAGATGGTGCTCCTCCGCGCGTCGCTGGCCATGATGAGCCGGCCCAGCGTGCTGTTCTTCGACCAGGTCGAGCAGGTGCACTCCCCGGAGGCACGCCGCCTGCTCTGGGCCCGGCTCGGCGCGATCGTCGCAGCCGGCACTCCCGTGATCGCCTCGGCCATCGCACCGGACTACGAAATGTGGGCGGAACTCGGACTCGAACCGACCGTCCAGTACATGAACCAGGAGATTCGCTAGATGTTCGCCTTCCTATCCACGGGCACCGAACTGCGCCGATTCGGCAAGGGCACCCTGCCCAAGATCGCGCTCGTCGTGTTGATGTTCATTCCCCTGATCTACGGCGCCCTCTACCTGTGGGCCTTCTGGGCGCCGGACAAGGACCTCAGCAAGCTCCCGGTCGCCCTCGTCAACTCCGACACGGGCGCCGTCCGTGACGGCACGGACGTGACCGCGGGCAACGACCTCGTCGGCAAGCTCCTCGACGGTCACGACCTGGGCTGGGTCGAAACCAGCGCGGCCGACGCCGCCACCGGGGTGACCGACGGCGACTACTACTTCTCCGTCACCATCCCCGCAGACTTCTCCACGGATGCGATCTCCGCAGGCACAGACACCCCGACCGCTGCCGAGGTGCTCGTCGACTACAACGACAGCAACAGTTTCCTCGCCTCCACCCTCGGCAAGCAGGCCATGATCCAGCTGCGGGACGCCGTGTCCCTGAACATCGGGGACCAGACCGTCAACACGATGCTCGTGGCCGTGAACAAGGCCGGTGACGGCATCCGCACCGCCGCGGCCGGTGCCGGAACGCTCGCAGACGGCCTCAGCACGGCCGAATCCGGCACAGGCACTCTCGTCGCCGGGCTGAACGACCTCTCCGCCGGCGCGTCCACCCTTGACGACGGCGCGGCACAGGTGGCCGACGGATCGTCGACGCTGGCCGCGGGGATAGGCACGCTGTCCTCGGGCGCGGCAACGCTCTCCTCTTCCTCGCTGAAGCTCTCCGACGGCGCGTCGACTGTCGCCGCGGGGACCCAGAAGGTGTCCGATGGACTCGCCTCGGCGGCCACGGGGGCAGCCACCCTCTCGGACTCCTCAGACCAGCTCGCCGCGGGGGCGACCTCGATCGCGACGGGAACCGGACAACTCGCAACCGGGACGAAGGACCTCGACGACGGCCTCGCGAAACTGGAGGCGGCCATGGCCGCTGCCCCGGCCGGCACGCCGGCATCCGCGTTCCTGCCGACCGTGACGAAGCTCGCGACCGGAGCCGACACCCTCAACACGAAGACGCAGGGCGCCGCCACCCAGGTTTCGGGATACGCGACGCTGAGCGGAAACTTCGCCACCGGCATGGGGACGCTCTCCGACGCGCTGACCGCCGGCGCACCCGGGGCCGCCCAGGTGGCAGCCGGATCGGCGCAGGTGGCCTCCGGATCGGCGGCCCTCGCCTCCGGAGCAGGCCAGCTGGCCACCGGCGCGGCCACCGCCGCGACCGGGTCGGCCACGCTCGCCACCGGTGCGGACAGCCTCGCCGCCGGAACCGGCACCCTCGTCGACGGCAGCAGCCAGCTCGTCGCGGGCGGCACCGCCCTGCAGTCCGGCACCGTGCAACTCGCCGACGGCAGCCACACCCTGGCCGATGCCCTCGCGACCGGAGCCGCGGACGCGCCCAGCCTCACCGACGCGCAGATCTCCGAGAAGGCCGCGGTGATCGCGAACCCCGTCGACCTCAATCAACGGTGGGAGAATGCCTCGGACAGCTTCGGCGAGGGCTTCGCGCCCTTCTTCCTCGCCCTGGCCACCTTCGTCGGTGCACTCATCACCTGGCTCATCCTGCGTGCCCTGCCGACCCGCGCGCTCGCCAGCGCCGCCTCGGGCCTGCGTGCCACGATGACCGGTTTCCTGCCGGCCATGGCGATCGGGTTGAGCCAGGTCATCATCATGGTCCTGGTGCTCGTCTACGGCATCGGGCTGACCCCGGCGCACTGGCTGGGCATGTCCGCGTTCATCTACCTCACAACGCTCGCGTTCCTGGCGCTGCAGCAGATGTTCATCATCCTGTTCGGCACGGCGGCAGGCCGCGTGATCAGCCTGGTGCTGCTCATGCTGCAGCTCAGCTCCTCCGGCGGGACCTATCCCGTCGAGACGACGCCGGAGTTCTTCCAGATCCTGCACCCGTGGATGCCCGCTTCCTACGTCGTCACCGGGCTGCGGCAGCTCATCACGGGCGGGATCGACTCTAGACTGTGGCTTTCCGTGCTCGTTCTCGTAGGCATCCTGGTCGGCTCGATCGCGATCAGCGCCTGGAGCGCGTCTCGGCAGCGGATGTGGACGATCACCCGGCTGCACCCGGAACTGACCATCTAGGGTTGCGACCCGAACCGAGTGCGACGAAGGGACCGACTATGCCACGTGCGACGGGAACAAAACGGGCGATCCTGGACGCCGCGCTGGAGCTGGCCGCCACCCGCGGGATCACCGGCACCACGATGGACGACGTTGCCGAGCTCGCTCACGTCGCCAAGGGCAGCCTGTACTACAACTTCAGCTCGAAGGACAAGCTCTTCGAGGCGCTGCTGGAGGAGGGGGTCGGCTCGCTCTCCGACTCCCTCCGGGCGGCGCGTGACGGGCTGCACGGGCGGGAGGCGCTCGTCGCGCTGATCGCGGTGCTCCTCGACCTGATCGAGTCGAACGCGGGACTCGCCAAGCTCATGGCGGCCGAGATCTTCCGCACCGACAGGGCCTGGCAGAAGACCCTCTTCGCCCTGCGGCACGAGGCCCTCGCCGTCTTCGCGGAGGCGATCGCCGAGGCCCGTCCGGCCACGGCGGCAGCGGGAACGAGCGGGTTGATGGCGTCGAGCGTCTTCGGCGCCGTGCTCATGGCAGGCCTCGAATGGCTGGTGTTCGATCCCGACCGCGACCGCGACGAGGTCTCCGGGGCCATCCTCGAGTCGCTCTCGGGCGGCCTGCTCGCCTGATCCCGCACCCGGTCGCACTCCGGGTCGCACTCCCGGCCGCGGCGACGCGATGGCGAAACCGGGACATTTCCGGGCATCAGCCCGGGGGTGGCGGCAGGTTCCGTGGGGCTCAGAGTGCTCACCGCGTTAGGATCGAGTGTGACCGGCGAAAACTTGATCGACCAGCCCGAGACCCTCCTTCCCGCGGAACCGGAGGTGATCGCGGCGCTCCGGAGTACCGAAAGCCACGCGTTGCCGTCCCTCGTCGCCGCGCACCCGACGTCCTCCCTGGCCTGGGCGGTGCTGGCGGATGTCGCCCACCTCGAAGGCCGCACCATCGAGGCCTATGCCTTCGCCCGCGTCGGCTACCACCGCGGCCTCGACGCCCTCCGCAAGGCCGGCTGGCGCGGACACGGCCCGATCCCGTGGACCCACGAGCCCAACCGCGGGGTGCTGCGCGCCCTGTATGCGTTGCGCCGCTCCGCCGCCGAGATCAACGAGCAGGACGAGTTCGACCGCCTCACCGTCTTCCTGAACGACGCCGATCCGACCGCGATCGCGCGCATCGACCAGGAAACCATCACGCCAGACGGCTACCGGGCCGATGACCCGGCCCCGATCACCGAGGCGTTTTTCATCCGAGGAGAGAACTAATGCCAGCGATCGTTTTGGTCGGAGCCCAGTGGGGCGACGAGGGCAAGGGTAAGGCCACCGACCTCCTCGGTAGCCGCGTCGACTACGTCGTCAAGTTCAACGGCGGCAACAACGCCGGGCACACCGTGGTGATCGATGGCGAGAAGTACGCGCTGCACCTGCTGCCCTCCGGCATCCTGACCCCCGGCGTCACGCCGATCATCGCGAACGGCGTCGTCGTCGACATCGAGGTGCTCTTCGAGGAGCTCGACGCGCTGATCTCCCGCGGCGTCGACGTCTCCCGGCTGAAGGTGAGCGCCAACGCGCACATCATCACCCAGTACCACCGCACGGTCGACAAGGTCACCGAGCGCTTCCTCGGCAAGCGCCAGATCGGCACGACCGGTCGCGGCATCGGCCCGACCTATGCCGACAAGATCAACCGGGTCGGCATCCGCGTGCAGGACCTCTTCGACGAGAACATCCTCCGCCAGAAGGTCGAGGGCGCCCTCGCCCAGAAGAACCACCTGCTCGTCAAGGTCTACAACCGTCGCGCGATCTCGGTCGACGAGATCGTGACCGACCTGCTCAGCTACGCCGAGCGCCTCCGCCCGATGGTCGCAGACACCGCGCTGCTCCTGCACCAGGCGCTCACTGCGGGCAAGACCGTGCTCTTCGAGGGCGGCCAGGCCACGATGCTGGATGTCGACCACGGCACGTACCCGTTCGTCACGTCCTCGAACGCGACGTCCGGCGGTGCGGTCACGGGATCCGGCATCGGCCCGAACCGGATCGACCGCGTCCTCGCCGTCGTCAAGGCGTACACGACCCGCGTCGGCGCCGGCCCGTTCCCGACAGAGCTCTTCGATGAATCCGGCGAGTTCCTGCGCGCCAAGGGCTTCGAGTTCGGCACCACGACCGGCCGCCCGCGCCGCTGCGGCTGGTACGACGCACCCGTCGCCCGCTACACGGCCCGCATCAACGGGGTCACCGACTTCGTGCTCACCAAGCTCGACGTGCTCACCGGCCTCGCCGCCATCCCGGTCTGCGTCGCGTACAGCGTCGACGGCGTCCGCCACGACGAGGTGCCCGTCTCGCAGTCCGACTTCCACCACGCGAAGCCCATCTACGAGGACTTCCCCGGCTGGACCGAGGACATCACCGGCGTCCGCACCTTCGAGGAGCTGCCGCGGAACGCCCAGGACTACGTGCTCGCGCTCGAGAAGATGAGCGGCGCCCGCATCTCCGCGATCGGCGTCGGCCCCGGCCGCGAAGCGATCGTGTCCCGCCACGACCTGATCAACTGAGAGCTGAGCTGAGCCGGGCCGCAAGGGTCTGAACCGACAAGAGCGGATGCGCGGGGCGCATCCGCTCTTGTCGTCTCTTGTCGTCTCACGTCGTCGCGCGCCGCTTCGAACGAGCGGATGCTGCCATTCACCGGCGGGTTCCAGACGTTGCGCTCAGAGGGGGCCGACGCCGACGGCCGCACACGTTACAGTCGGCAGGTGACCGATAGCACCGCCCCGCGCGACGCCCCCACTTCTGCAGTACCCGCTCCCGCCGAGCCTGCTCGTCGCGCCGTCGTCGCGCTGCAGTTCCTCGGCATGGGCGTCGTCTGGGGCTCGAGCTTCCTGTTCATGAAGGTCGCCCTCGCCGGAGTGAGCTTCGGGCAGGTCGCCTGGTCGCGCCTCGTGCTCGGCGGCCTCACCCTCGGCCTGATCGTGCTCATCACCCGGCCCCGGGTGAACAACGGCCCCGTGTTGCCGCGCGAAGCGGCCGTGTGGCTGCACTTCCTCGTGATCGCGGTGAGCGGATGCGTCGTGCCGCATCTCCTCTTCGCGTGGGCCGAGCAGTACGTGTCCTCGAGCCTCGCGAGCATCTACAACGCCGTGACACCGATCATGACGGCCCTGATGGCGACCCTCGCCTTCCGCGTCGAACGGCTCGGGCGCGGGCAGGTGCTCGGGGTGGTCGTCGGCATCGCCGGCGTGCTCGTGATCATCGGGCCGTGGCGCTACGCGGCGCTCACCGGGGACCTCTGGGGCCAGCTCGCCTGCCTCGGCGCGGCGGTGTGTTACGGCTTCACGTTCGGGTACACCCGCCGGTTCCTGAGCGGGCGGCCGATCGCGGGGGCGACGTTCGCGTTCCTCAACATCGGGCTCGGCGGGGCGATCATGCTGCTGCTCACGCCGGTGCTGGCCTGGCACCCGGTGTCGCTCAACCCGGCGATCGTCCTGAGCCTGCTCACTCTCGGCGCCCTCGGCACCGGGCTCGCCTACATCTGGAACATCAACGTGCTCCGCGCCTGGGGCCCGACGAACGCGTCGACGGTGACGTACGTGACGCCCGTCGTCGGCGTCGTGCTCGGGGTGCTGCTGCTCGGCGAGACGCTGTCCTGGAACGAGCCGTTGGGCGCGCTCCTCGTGCTGCTCGGCATCCTGCTCGCGCAGAAGCGCATCCGCTTGCCCCTGCCTCGCCGCGCCCTCGCCTAGCCGCGTGACCACTGCCCGCGAAAGCGGGTGAATCGTCGGTCTGCGGCAGCCATAACGACGATTCACCCGCTTTCGCGCCGGGGTGCGCACGGTATCGTTCAGTCATGGCCGAACACGAGGAATTGCCCGCCGGTGCGGGGCGGGATGCGATCGACGAATTGAACGGCATCCGCCAGAGCATCGACAACATCGATGCCGCCCTTATCCACATGCTCGCTGAGCGCTTCAAGTTCACCCAGCAGGTCGGACGACTCAAGGCCAGGCACGGTCTCCCCGCCGCAGACCCCGCGCGGGAGCTGCAACAGATCCAGCGGCTGCGCGCGCTCGCCGAGGAGGCCAGGCTCGACCCCGGTTTCGCCGAGAAGTTCCTCAACTTCATCGTCGCCGAGGTCATCCACCATCACGTGGCGATCGCGGGCGGCCAGCCGGGCGTAGGAGACGGGCAGGCACCCGGCGCTGCCATCGGGGTCATGCCCGATTCGGCGATCGGTGCACCGGCGCCTGCGACTGCGGAACCCGCAGGCCCGGCGTCGTGAGCTGGGACCCGCGCCACCTCCCCGACCAGTCCGGCAAGACCTTCGTCGTCACCGGCGCCAACGCCGGCCTCGGCTATTTCACAAGCGAACAACTCGCCGCGACCGGTGCGCACGTCGTGCTGGCCTGCCGCAATCCCGTGAAGGCGGATGCCGCGATCGCGGCCATCCGCGGACGGGTACCCGGGGCATCCGTTTCGACGATCAACCTCGACGTCGCCGACGCCGACAGTGTGCGCGCGGCCGCCGTGCTGCTGCTCGAGCTGCCCCGCCTCGACGGACTCGTGCTCAACGCCGGCATCGTGCACCCGCCCCGGACCCGCGAGTCGAGCGCGGCCGGCAACGAGATCGTGCTCGAGACGAACTACCTCGGGCACTTTCACCTCACCGCGCTCACCCTGCCTGCCCTGTTGCGCACGCCAGGCAGCCGGGTCGTCGCGCTCGGCTCGCTCGCGACGCGGCTCGTCGCCTCGCGCCTGGACAACCTGCAGCTCGAGACGGGGTACAGCGGCTGGGTCGCGTACGCGCAGTCGAAGATCGCGATGCAGGTGTTCGGCTTCGAGCTCGACCGGCGGCTCCGGCGTGCCGGACTCGGCGGCCCCGGCGGGGTGCAGAGCCTCGTTGCGCACCCCGGTTACTCGGTGTCGGGGCTGACGCCGGGCATCCGCGGGGTCAACGAGCCGAGCCGGCCGCAGCGTTTCGCCGACAACCTGCAGGGCCTGATCGGCGCCCAGGGCAAGGACCGCGGCGCCTGGCCGACGGTGCGCGCGACCCTCGACACGGATGCCCGCGGCGGCGAGTACTACGGCCCCCGTTTCCTGACCCGCGGCCTGCCTACTCGTCAGCGCCCCACGACCACGAGCCTCGACCCGCAGGTCGCGGCCCACCTCTGGTCCCGCACCGAGTCCCTCCTGTCCCTCCCCTTCCCCCTCTGACCCTCCCGCCTGTACCCTGCCGCCTGACGACCCGTGCCGTCTGCAGCCAGCCGCGAGAGTACGAATTGTGCCCCTTCGCGGTCGGCTAAGGGGCCATTTCTCCGCTCTCGCGAACCCGTCAGTGCGGCGCCCAGCCGCGAGAGTACGAATTGTGCCCTCATAGGGCGCACCAAGGGGCCGTTTCTCCGCTCTCGCGGGAGGGGTGAGGGATGCCGGGGGCTGGGTCGGCGCGAATGCGACGGCCGGATGGGTCAGGGGCGCCAGCCGCGGTCCCGAAGTGCGGTGTCGACCTTGCGCACGGCCGACGCGCTCTTGAGTCGAAGATGTGTCTTGTTCAGGCGAACCACCCGCCAGTCGGCTTCCATGATCGCATCGAGCCGATCGATGTCCCAGTGATACTGCTCTTCGTCCGTTCGATGCTGCTCGCCGTCGTACTCAACGAGCACTCGATATTCCCGGTAGACGAGGTCGCCCGTCGCAATCCTCCGTCCCGACCTATCCGTTAGGGGAGCGTTCACTTCCGGCTCGGGAAGGCCGGCCCGCACCAGGAGGAGCCGGATCTCGGTTTCCCGCGGTGAGAGCACGCCGGGGCGGACCCAGTCGAGCGCTTCTCTGAGCCGCCGTGCGCCGCGCTTGCCTGCGTGACGCGCCACGCCGGTACGCAGCTCGGCCATGGTCGCGAGGGGTCGCCTCCCTCCGACCAGGGCGTCTCCCATCACAATGAGTTCATCCAGATTGAGCACGGCAGAGAGCTGGCGCCAGACATCGACCGGTGCGGCCACGCGATAACCGCCGATATCGACCAGGCGTACGGTGCCTGGTCGCGCGTGGTGCGCGACGGTCCCTCTCACTCTCTGCCGTTCCGCCGGGTCGTCGACGCAGATATGAATGACGCCGGACGTCGCGAACCTCCGGGGGAGGGGAAGACCGTGCAGGTGCGCTGCCGTCACGTGACTGAAGAACTGGGCCGTCGACATCCGCTCGGAGTATGCCGCTATGAGCGTCGCGATCGTTGCTGGTCCCAATCGTGGTGAGCGGATGCCGTGAAACGGCTGCTCAAGGTCCGCGCCCCTCATTCGCTTCCGCGATACGCCCTCGTGGCGTCCACTGCGGGTGGTGAAGTGTCGGCCACGCAACGCGGGGGGAAGTTCGCGACGTCGTTTCATCCCCCGATGATGCCGATTCCCACGAACGAGCGCGCGTTCTATCCACAGTCCGGCGGCCAGGGACCGCGAGAGTACGAAAATGGCCCCTTCGGATGTCGTGAAGGGGCCATTTTCGTACTCTCGCGCACCACACGCCCGTTCCCGGGGGAGCGGCGGGGGCGGGAGGCCCGGGCTAGGCGAAGTGGGCGGGGAGGGTGGAGCTGTGGCGGGAGCGGAGGTCGGCGAGGGAGACCGTGAAGACGTCCTGGATCTCGAGGGCATCGAGGGTGTTGTCGGTGACGCCGATGCGCAGCACCGGGTAGTTGCGGCCCTCGCAGAGGCCGAGGAACTTCACGTCGTCCTCGCGCGGCACCGAGACGATGACGCGGCCGGCCGACTCCGAGAACAGGGCGACGGATGCGTCGATCCCGTCCCGCTCGCAGATGTCGCCGAGCCACACGCGGGCTCCGACCCCGAACCGGAGCACGGCCTCGGCGAGAGTCTGCGCGAGCCCGCCGGAAGACAGGTCGTGTGCGCTGTCGATGAGCGCCTCGATCGACGCCGCGTTGAGCAGGCCGGCCAGCCGCGCCTCACCGGGAAGGTCGACGACCGGCGGCATACCGCCGAGGTGCCCGTGCACGACATCGGCCCAGGCCGAGCCGTCGAGTTCCTCGCGGGTGATGCCGAGCAGGTAGATGTTGTGGCCGTCGTCCTGCCAGCCGCTCGGCACGCGGCGGGCGACGTCGTCGATCACGCCGAGCACGGCGACGACGGGCGTCGGGTAGATCGGCTGGTCGCCGGTCTGGTTGTAGAACGACACGTTGCCGCCGGTGACGGGGATCTCGAGCTCGAGGCATCCGTCGGCGAGGGCCGTGACGGCGCGTTCGAACTGCCACATGACCTCGGGGTTCTCGGGGGAGCCGAAGTTGAGGCAGTCGCTGATGCCGACCGGCACCGCTCCGGTCGCTGCGACGTTGCGGTACGCCTCGGCGAGGGCGAGCTGGGCGCCGCGGTACGGGTCGAGCTGGCAGTAGCGGCCGTTGGCGTCGGTCGCGATGACGAAGCCGAGGCCAGACTCCTCGTCGATGCGGATCATGCCGGCGTCGTCGGGGAAGGAGAGCGCGGTGTTACCGAGCACGTAGCGGTCGTACTGGTCGGTGATCCAGCTGGGGTCTGCGAGGTTGGGCGAGCCCAGCAGCGAGAGGAACTGCGCGCGCAGGTCCGCGGCATCCGTCGACCGGGGCAGAGCCGAGGCCGAGTCGGCCTGCAGCGCGTCGATCCAGGTCGGGTAGGCGACCGGGCGGTCGTAGACCGGGCCGTCGATCGCGACCGTGCGCGGGTCGACGTTGACGATCTCTTCGCCGTTCCAGTCGATGACGAGCCGGCCGGTGTCGGTGACCTCGCCGAGCACGCTCGTCTCGACGTCCCATTTGGCGGTCATCGCGAGGAAGCCCTCGAGCTTCTCCGGCGTGACGACGGCCATCATCCGCTCCTGGCTCTCGCTCATCAGGATCTCCTCGGCGGTGAGCGTCGGGTCGCGCAGCAGCACCTTTTCGAGCTGGATGTACATGCCGCCGTCGCCGTTCGAGGCGAGTTCCGAGGTCGCGCAGCTGATGCCGGCCGCGCCGAGGTCCTGGATGCCCTCGACGAGCTTGTCGCGGAACAGTTCGAGGCAGCACTCGATGAGCACCTTCTCGGCGAAGGGGTCGCCGACCTGCACCGCGGGGCGCTTGGTCGGGCCGTCGGCGCTGAAGGTGTCCGAGGCGAGAATGGATGCCCCGCCGATGCCGTCTCCGCCGGTGCGGGCCCCGAAGAGCACGACCTTGTTGCCCACGCCGCGGGCGTTGGCGAGGTGCAGGTCCTCGTGGCGGAGCACGCCGACCGAGAGCGCGTTGACGAGCGGGTTGCCCTGGTAGACCGAGTCGAACCAGGTCTCGCCGCCGATGTTCGGCAGGCCGAGGCAGTTGCCGTAGAACGAGATGCCGGACACGACGCCGTGCACGACGCGCGCCGTGTCCGGGTCGTCGATGCGGCCGAAGCGGAGGGCGTCCATCACGGCGACCGGGCGGGCGCCCATCGAGATGATGTCGCGCACGATGCCGCCGACGCCGGTCGCGGCGCCCTGGAACGGCTCGATGTAGGAGGGGTGGTTGTGCGACTCGATCTTGAAGGTGACGGCCCAGCCCTCGCCGACGTCGAGCACACCCGCGTTCTCGCCCATGCCGACCATGAGGTTCTTCTTCATGGCGGGGGAGACCTTGTCGCCGAACTGGCGCAGGTACTTCTTCGAGCTCTTGTATGAGCAGTGCTCGCTCCACATCACCGAGTACATCGCGAGCTCGCCGCTCGTGGGGCGGCGGCCGAGGATCGTGCGGATCTCCTGGTACTCGCCCTCGGTCAGCCCGAGGGCGCCGAAGGGCTGGTCCTTGTCCGGGGTGGCGATCGCGTTCGCGACGGTGTCGGCGATGCCGCGGGAGGGGGTGGTGGTAACTGCGGTCACGTGGCGTTCTCCCAGAGATAGCGGATGCTTGGCGCGCCCAGTCTACCGGTTGCCTCCCCTGCACCCCCCGTTCCGATCCCGCTCTCACCGCAGCGGGAACAGTTGTCGGAGATTCGGCCGCCGATGTCCTTTCGGGACCGCCCCGTTCGTTCCTAGAGTAGATCCCACCGTTCCCGATGGGTCATTCGATGAAATCCCCGATGAAGGAGTCACCATGCCCAGCTATGTTGCCCTGACCTACACCCGTGACGTCGACTGGACCGCCCCGGAGCAGGCGGCAGAGATGCAGGAGTACCGCGATTTCGGCCGCGATGCCGAGGCGGTGATCCGCGGCGGTGCCGCGCTCTACCCGACCCAGACCGCGACGACCGTGCGGGTCACCGGCGGCAAGGGCGGCGACGTCGTGATCGGCGACGGCCCGTACGCCGAGACCAAAGAGGCCCTGACCGGCTTCTACCTGCTCGAGTGCGACAGCCTCGACGAGGCGATCCGGCACGCGGCCGCGATCCCCGCCGCCTGGAACGGCGTCGTCGAGGTGCGTCCGACGGTCCCGACCCTGATGTGATGACGGCGACGGATGCCGGTGGCACCGACCCGGCCGGGGCCCTCGCCGCGCTCCTGGTCGCGGAGCGGCGCCGGGTGCTGGCCACCGTCATCCGTCTGACCGGTGATCTGGCCCTCGCCGAGGACGCCGTCCAGGACGCCGCCATCAGCGCCCTGGAGACCTGGCGTCGACTCGGCGTGCCGCCGAATCCGCGCGCGTGGCTCACCCTTGCGGCCAAGCGGCGGGTGATCGACCTGCTCCGGCGGGAGGGCGCGCGGCCGAACAAGGAACGAGAGGCGATCATCCTGGCCGTGCAACGGGCACCCGACGAGACCCCGCCCGGCATCGTCCGCGACGACCAGCTCCGGCTGATCTTCACCTGCTGCCATCCGGCGCTCGCGCAGGAGGCCCAGGTTGCGCTCAGCCTGCACGTGCTCTGCGGTTTGAGCGTCGCAGAGGTCGCCCGGGCGCTCCTCGTTTCAGAGGCGACGATGGCCAAGCGCCTCACCCGGGCGCGACGCAAGATCGCCGACGCCGGCATCCGCTACCGCGTGCCCGACGCGGGGGAACTGCCCGGCCGGCTCGGCGCGGTCGCGACGACCGTGTTCCTGCTGTTCACGGAGGGCTACGCTTCCCGGTCGGCGGATGCCCCTGCCCCCGTGTCGGCGCGGCCTGAGTCCTCCGTGCCGCCCGGCTCGCAGGCGCCGCCCGGCTCGGCTGCGCTGCCCCCGCCGACCGCGCCATCCGGGCCGCCCGGCGCATCCGTTGCAGAGGAAGCGATCCGGCTGGGGCGGCTGCTCGTCGAGCTGATGCCGGGCGAACCCGTGCTCGAGGGACTCCTCGCGACGATGCTGCTCCAGCACTCCCGATTACGCGCCCGGTTCGACGGCGACGGCGACATCGTCCTCCTGGCCGACCAGGACCGGAGTCTCTGGGATCGCTCCCGCGTCGCGGAAGGCATCGAGCTCGCCGCGTCCGCGATCCGCGGCAGCAGCATCCGCCCGGAGCGGTTCGCGGTCACGGCCGCGATCGCCGCCTGCCACGCCCTGGCCGCGGATGCCGCGACCACCGACTGGGACGCCATCATCGCCTGGTACGACGTGCTGCTCGCCCTCGACCCGAGCCCGGTCGTGCGGCTGAACCGGGCGGCCGCCCTCGCCGAGAGCGGCGACCCGGCCGCGGCGCTCGCCGTGGTCGACCGGATCGGCGGCCTCGACGACTACTTCTGGTTCCACGCGACCCGGGCCGAGCTGCTCCGCAGACTGGGGCGTCACCCGGAGGCCGGCGCTGCTGCCCTCGTGGCACGCGAGCTCACCGGATCCGCGGCCCAGCTCCGGCTGCTGGACCGTCGGCATCCGTTGTAAGAGGCAACGCACAGGGTGGGTCCTGACCTCCGCGGCGGGCACCCCCTGCGCGAGCGGATGCACCGTGGCACGATGAAGGGATGACCTACCTTCCGGCTGACACCAGATACGAGTCCATGCCCTACCGCCGCACCGGGAAGAGCGGCCTCAAGCTCCCGGCCGTTTCGCTCGGGCTGTGGCAGAACTTCGGCGGGGTCACCCCGCTCGAGACGCAGCGAGCGATCCTGCGCCGCGCCTTCGACCTCGGCGTGACGCACTTCGACCTCGCCAACAACTACGGCCCGCCGTACGGCAGCGCCGAGAGCAACTTCGGGATTCACCTGAAGCAGGACTTCCGGCCGCACCGCGACGAACTCGTCATCTCGACCAAGGCCGGCTACGACATGTGGGCGGGCCCGTACGGCGAATGGGGATCCCGCAAGTCGCTGCTCGCGAGCCTCGACCAGTCGCTCGGCCGGATGGGCCTCGATTACGTCGACGTGTTCTACTCGCACCGCGCCGACCCGGACACCCCGCTCGAGGAGACCATGGGCGCGCTGCACACCGCCGTCACGAGCGGCCGTGCCCTCTACGCCGGGATCTCCTCGTACTCGCCAGAGCGCACCCGGCAGGCCGCGGCGATCCTCGCCGACCTCGGCACGCCGCTGCTCATCCACCAGCCCTCGTACTCGATGTTCAACCGCTGGGTCGAGGACGACCTGCTGATCACCCTCGAAGACCTCGGCGTCGGCTGCATCGCGTTCTCTCCGCTCGCCCAGGGACTGCTCACCGACCGGTACCTGCACGGGGTGCCCGCGGACTCGCGGGCGGCGCGGGCCGGGTCGATGAAACGCGACATGGTCAGCGACGAGACGCTCGTCCACATCCGTGCCCTCACCGATATCGCCGGGGAGCGCGGGCAGTCGCTCGCCCAGCTCGCCCTCGCCTGGGTGCTGCGGCGCCCGGAGGTGACGTCGGCGCTGATCGGGGCGTCCTCGGTCGCGCAGCTCGAGGCCAACGTCGCCGCCGTGGAGAACCTGGAGTTCACCGCCGCGGAGCTCGACGCGATCGACGCTCACGCCGTCGACGCCGGCATCAACCTGTGGGAAGCATCCGCCGCCGTCTAAACCGAGGCCCCTGTTCGCGAAAGCGGGTGAATCGTCGTTCTGCGGCACTGGAAACGACGATTCACCCGCTTTCGCGGGACCGGGTGTTGTGGGACCGGGCGTTGCGGGACCGGGCGTTGCGGGGTGCGGGTTACGCGCTCGCGAGCATCCGCTCGATCGCCGAGGTGAAGAACGTGAGCCCGTCGGTGCCGCTGCGCATCGCGGACGCGGTGTCGGGACCGAAGCCGGCCTCGACCGCGTGTTCGGGGTGCGGCATCAGGCCGACGACGTTGCCGCGGGCGTTGGTGATGCCGGCGATGTCGTTGAGGGAGCCGTTCGGGTTCAGTCCGACGTAGCGCACCACGACGCGGCCTTCGCCTTCGAGCTCTGCGAGGGTCTCGGCGGAGGCGATGAAGCCGCCCTCGCCGTTCTTCAGGGGGATGGTGATCTCCTGGCCGCTCGCGAAGCCGCTGGTCCAGACGGTGTCGGTGTTCTCGACGCGCAGCTGCTGGTCGCGGCAGATGAACGAGCCGTGGTCGTTGCGGATCAGCCCGCCCTCGAGCAGGTGCGCCTCGGTGAGCATCTGGAAACCGTTGCAGATACCGAGCACCGGCATGCCGCTGTTCGCGGCGTCGATGACCTCGGCCATGATCGGCGAGAGGCTCGCGATCGCGCCCGCGCGCAGGTAGTCGCCGTAGCTGAAGCCGCCGGGCAGCACGATCGCGTCGACACCGCGGAGGTCGTGCTCGCCGTGCCAGAGCGCGACGGGTTCGGCGCCCGCGATCCGGATCGCGCGCTGCGCGTCACGGTCGTCGAGCGATCCGGGGAAGGTGACGACGCCGATGCGCATCAGGCGGAGACCCCGACTGTGCTGTCTGCGCCCACGACGTGGATGCCGACGACGTCTTCGATCACGGCGTTGGAGAGCACGGAGTCGGCGAGTTCGCGCACTTCGGCGAGCACGGCCTCGTCGACGGGCCCGTCGACGGTGAGTTCAAAACGCTTGCCGAGGCGAACGCTCGTGAAGCGGGTCTTGCCGAGGCGGCCGAGGACGCCGGCGACGGCTTTTCCCTGCGGGTCGAGCAGCTCGGCCTTGGGCATAACTTCAACGACGATGGTTGGCATGGTTCACTCCGAGACGTCGGGGGCGTGGATGCCTCGATTCTACAGTCCACACGGCCCGGGCCCGGGTCGGCTGTTACCGCCCGTTGCCGGGGCCACTCTGCCCGAACCCCGCCGCGATCCCGGTCCCCGGCGCGAGGCCCGCCTGCCCGAGCAGGACCCCGCGCAGCACGTCGCGGATCGCCGCGACCCCCTCGAGCGTCTCGACGAAGCTCGTGCTGAGCGGCGACAGCCCGATCCGCAAGCCCTCCGGCCCGCGGAAATCGGGGATGACGTCGTGTTCCCAGAGTGTCGTCGTGACTTGCCGCATCGCCGGGTGGTTGACCGTGACGTGGCCGCCGCGGTGGGTGTGGTCGCGCGGCGACGTGAGCCGCACGCCGAGCGGTACGAGCCACTCGTCGACGAGGGTGATCGCGAATTCGGTGAGCGCGACCGACTTGGCCCGCACCTCCTCGATGCCCGCTTCGCCGATCATCGCGATCGTGTCCTGCATCGCGAGCATGCCGACGACCGGCGGCGTCCCGCTCTGAAACCGGCGGATGCCGTCGGCCGGGTGATACCCCGGCCCCATCGTGAACACGTCCTTCGTGCCCATCCAGCCCTGGATCGGCTGGGTGAGCACGTCCTGGAGGTCGCGGCGCACGTAGCCGAAGGCAGGCGCCCCCGGCCCGCCGTTCAGGTACTTGTACGAGCAGCCGACGGCGAGGTCGACGTCGCAGAGGTCCAGCTCGACGGGAACGGAGCCGACAGAGTGGCTGAGGTCCCAGAGCACGAGGGCGCCGACAGAGTGCGCCGCCGCGGTGATCCGGCGCATGTCGGCGAGGAACCCGGAGCGGTAGGCGACGTGGCTGAGCAGCACGAGCGCCGTCTGCTGGCCGATCGCCGCGCGCACCTGGTCGAGTGAGACCCCGCCTGCGGGATCCGAGTGGATCCAGTGCAGGGTCAGGCCGCGCTCGGCGGCGATGCCCTCGATCAGGTACCGGTCGGTGGGGAAGTTGTCGGTGTCGAGCACGATCTCGGTGCGCGCCGGTTCGGAGCCGACCCTGCGGTAGTCCACCGCGGCCCGGGCGAGCTTATAGAGCAGTACGGTCGTCGAGTCGCCGATGAAGACCTGGCCAGGCGCCGCGCCGAGCGCGACCCGCCCGAGTTCGTCGCCGATCCGGAACGGAAGCTCCATCCACTCCTCGTCCCAGCCGCGGATCAGCCGGGTTCCCCAGTTGTGGGTCAGGAACTCGGTGATCCGCCCGACACTCGCGAGGGTCGGCCGGCCGAGCGAATTGCCGTCGAGGTAGACGAACGGATCGGCCGCGGCACCCGCCGCTGTGCCGGCTTCGGTGCCCACGAACTGCCGACGGTAGTGGGCCAGCCCGTCGATCCGGTCCATCCGGCGGGCGAAGACGAGGTGGGCATCCGTGCCCTCGCCGGCGGTGCGGCTCGGATCGGGGGGAGGCGTCATCGGGAGTCCTCGGTTCTCAGGGATGCTGCGGGCCGTCGGTCGGACCACTGCGGTTCTCCGGCGAGATTCACGGGTTCGCATGTGAGACCCGGTTCTCCGGCGAGATTCTATCCCGGACGAGGGATTCCGGGCGCAGGCACAGGCGACGTGGAGGATTCCCTCCGACTCGTCATAGCTGGGGGACTTACAATCGTCTCCATGACTTCGTCCGAACCGACCCCGCAGGACGGCGCTCAACCGCGTCGGCGCGACGCCCGGCAGAACCGAGAGCGCCTGATCGTCGAGGCGCGGGCTCTCATCGCGCAGAACGGGGTCGACGCCTCGCTCGAGGAGATCGCCCGCCGCGCAGACGTCGGCGTGGCCACGCTCTACCGAAACTTCCCGACCAGGGACGACCTCGTGCGCGCTCTTTACGACATCGCGCTTGCCGAACTCGCGACCGTCCGCGATGAGATCGCCGCTGCTCCGACGGCCTGGGCCGGCATCGAGCTCTACATGGAGCGTGTCGCCGAGTGGCTTGTCGCCGATCCGGCGCTCCCGCACATTCTCAAGCGCATGGAGGTCATCGACCCGGGCAGCGGCAAGGGCACCGAGTTCCAGGCCGTGATCGCCGGCCTCGTCGCCCGCGCCAAGAAGGACGGTGCACTCCGGGCGGATGTCGACGCGGTCGATCTCGCGGTTCTGGTCACCATGGTCGGTTCCCTCGGCACGCACGGCGGCGGCCACACCGGCCAGTGGCGCAGGCAGCTTGCGATCGTGCTCGACGGCCTGCGGCTGCCGGCCACGGACCGGCCCCGGCTGCCCGGCCGGCCGCTCGCCGCCCGCGAGTTCCAGGCCGCGGTGCACGGGCTCACCCGGCGCGCCAAGCGCGCGGCATCCGGTGCCGGTTCCGGACGCTGAGTGAAGATTGCGACCGTCTACGACGTAGCCGCCCACGCGGCGGTGTCGATCGCGACGGTGTCCCGGGTGCTGCGCCGTCCGCATGACGTGCGCGAGTCGACCCGGGAGCGGGTCCTCGACTCCGTGCAGGCCCTCGGCTACGTGCCGAGCGCCAGTGCACGGTGCCTCGCGGCCCAGCGCACCGGCGTCCTCGGCCTGTTCTTCCCCGGCATCGACGACGAGGACGACCGGGGAGAAGCCCCGTTCGTGCAGGACCTGTCGGTCACGATGGTCGTCGACAGGGCCGGCGGCAGCGAGGTCGCCCCGCCGAACCTCTCCTTCGACGGGGTGCTGCGCGGCAGCGAGCGCGAGGCCTGGCGCCACGGTTTCGCCCTCATGGTCGGCGTCGGCAGGGATGCCAATCCCGCCGACATGTTGCGGGACATCGCCGGGCGGGTCGACGCGGTGGCCGTGCTCGCCGGCAGCGTCCCTGACGAACTCCTCAAGCACGTCTCGCGGCGGATCCCCGTCGTACTGATCGGCGGCCCGCGCCGATGCGCCGAGATGGACTTCGACCACGTCAGCGTCAGCAACCGGGAAGGCATGCGGGCGCTCACCGCGCACCTCCTGGAGAGCGGCGACACCACCGACCTCGCCTTCGTCGCCGGCCCCGCCGACTCACCCGACAGCTCCGAGCGGTACCAGGGCTTCGTCGAAGCTCTCGAGGGGGCGGGCCTCGACCCCGCCGCCGCGACGATCCTGCAGGGCGACTTCTCCCGCATCCGTGCCCGCCGGCTCGCCGAAACGCTGCTCACCACCGGGCGGATGCCGCGGGCCCTCGTCTGCGCGAACGACCGGACCGCGCTCGGCATGCTCGACGTGCTCGTGCCGGCGGGCGTGCGGGTGCCGGAGGACGTGATCGTGACCGGCTTCGACGGCATCGAGACCGGCCGCCTGTCGACCCCGCGGCTCACGACGGTGTACCAGCCGATGGTCGAGCTCGGGCGGACGGCGATCCGGGCGATGCTCAGCCGGATCGAGCACCCCGACCAGCCGCCGATCACGGCGCGCCTGCCCGTGAAGGTCCTGCTCCGCGAAAGCTCGGAGGGCACCCTCCCGTCCTGACCAGCGTCGCCTAGGCTGGGAATCCGCGGCAGCACGGCGGCAGCCCGGCCGTCAGGCCGGAATGGAGCGCACCATGAGCACGATCGACCCGACTGCCGGCCCGTCCGCCGGCCCGTCCGTGACCGGGCGGCATTCGGCCGAGGCCCGTACGAGCCCGTCCGCCGGGTCGTCCGCCGGGTCGTTCGACGGGTGGCCAGGGGTCCCGCGGTTCGGCACCCTGCCGGTCCCGCTGGCGGATGCGGTCGCCAACGTCGGCATCGACCTTCCCGTCGGGCGCGTGACGGCCTGCATGCGCGGCCGGAGGCATCCGCTCGCGGTGTCGTGCTGCTCGTGCCGGGTTTCACCGGTTCGAAGGAGGACTTCGGCGGCTTCCTGCCGCTGCTCGCCGAGCGCGGCTGGGACGCCTGGTCGTACAGCCAGCGCGGGCAGGCGGACTCCGCGGCCCCCGCCGGCGCCGAGAACTACACGCTCGAAGCTTTCGCCAGGGACGTCGTCGCCGTGGCCGCACTCGTCGGCGGCGGCGAACCCGTGCACCTGCTCGGCCACAGTTTCGGCGGGGTCGTCACCCGGGCCGCGGCGATCCTGGCGCCGGGGGCTTTCCTCGACGTCACCCTGCTCTGCTCCGGTCCGCACGGCTGGGCGGGGCGGATGGAGCGCGAGGCGGCGATCGTCCGCGAGCGCGGTTCGGCGGCGTGGTGGAACGAGGACAACCCGCACACCGTCGGTCTTCCGGACGCAGCCCTGACCGCCGACGAAGCGTTCCGCCGTCTGCGGATGGGGGCAACGAGCGACGACCAGCTGCTCGGTGCGGCAGCGATCCTCAGCGACGAGAACGACACCACCGGCGAGCTGCTCGCGACCGGTCTCGACACCCTCGTCGCGCACGGAGTCGACGACCCGGCCTGGCCGCAGGACTGGCAGGCGAGCATGGCCGGCCTGCTCGATGCCCGGTATGCGATCATCCCGGAGGCCGCGCACTCGCCGCAGCTCGAGAATCCGGAGGCGACCGCCGACCTGCTCGACGAGTTCTGGGGTCGCGACCGCGCGCATCCGCCGGTCGAGCCCCAGCAGTAGGCCGCGCGCCCGCCTTCGTCAGGCGGGGAGCGCCGTGCGCACCACGATCTGGTTGCCCCAGGGGTCGTCGAAGCCGAGGGTCTGCCCGTCGTGCCGGGTCGCGATGCCGAAGTGGGACATCCGCTCGGTGAGCGCACCGAGGCCGTCGGCACCGGGCAGCACGATGTCGACCTCGCCGAGGCCGAGGGCGAGGCGGCGCCTGCCCGAGCCGGCGCTGTTCCAGGTGTTCATCGCCATGTGGTGGTGGTACCCGCCGGCCGAGACGAAGAGCGCGGACGGGCCGAAGTTCGCGGTCGCCTCGAAGCCGAGCCGGTCGACGTAGAAGGCGCGGGCGGTGGGCACGTCGCCGACGGAGAGGTGCACGTGACCCACGATGGCGTTGCCTGCACCGGGATCGGACACGCCCTCCTCGGTGAGGTGCTCGCCGATGAAGACGTTGGGGTCGAGGGCGAGGGTGGCCATCTCGACCTGGCCGTGGGCCCAGCTCCACTCGGTGCGGTCGCGGTCCCAGTAGAGCTCGATACCGTTGCCCTCGGGGTCGGTGAAGTAGAACGCCTGGCTGACGAGGTGATCGGCGCTGCCGGTGAAGGTGCCCGGATGCTTCGTTGCGACCGAGTAGACCGCCGCGGCGAGCTGCGCCTGGGTCTCGAACAGGATCGCGGTGTGGAACAGGCCGCTCGAGCGGGGCTCGGGGGCTGCGAGTTCCGGCGCGTGCTGGAGGATCACGATCGGGGTCGTGCCGCGCCCCATCACGGCGATGGGGCCGTCCTGGCTGAGCGGGCTCAGCGTGACGGCGTCGCGGTAGTACGCGATCATGCGGTCGAGGTTGCCGACGCGCAGGGTGACGGCGCCCATTCCGGTCGCCGCGGGCAGGAGTTCTGATGCAGATCTGGTCACACCTGCGTCAACGGATGCCCCCGCCCCGGTATTCCGCCCACGACGGGCGGGGGAAGTCAGTCCTGGTGCAGCTGGATCAGGTTGCCGCAGGTGTCGTCGAAGAGGACGGAGGTGCCGAAGGCATCCGTGTACGGTTCGCTCGTGAACTGCACGCCGAGACGGCCGAGGCGCTCGTATTCGGCGCGGACGTCGGGGCTGCCGAAGACGATCGCGGGCAGGCCGAGGGCACGGATGCCCTGGGCGTACTTCGCGGCGACCTTGTTGTCGCTCGGCTCGAGCAGGAGGCCGACGCCGTCCGGGTCCTCCGTGGACTTGACGATGTACAGCTGGTGCTCCGGCATGGCCAGAAGCTTCTCGAATCCGAGGACGGACGTGTAGAAATCGAACGCGGTGGCGGGGTCTTTCACGTGGACGCTGCACATCTTGATTCGCATGTCGGGAGCGTAACATTCGGCGGCGCCGGGCGCCGAGTCCTGTGACCGCGCGCGTCGGTCAGGCGACAGGGGTGTCCCCGGCGAGCCGGGTGAGCAGTTCGCGGTAGCGGGCGGCGGTGCGCTCGATGATGTCCTCCGGGAGCGCCGGGGGTGTGCCGGTCTGGTCCCAGTGCGCGCTCAGCCAGTCGCGGACGATCTGCTTGTCGAAGCTGGACATCCGCTGTTCGGGGGTCGTGCCGGTCTGCCAGAGTACGGCGTCCCAGTAGCGGCTCGAGTCGCTCGTCAGCACCTCGTCGGCGAGGGTGATCTCTCCGGTCGCCCGGTCGGCGCCGAACTCGAACTTGGTGTCTGCGAGGATCACCCCGTTCTGTTCGGCGATGACGGATGCCCGGCGGAAGATCTCGAGGGAGAGGCGGCGCAGCTCGGCGGCGACGTCGGCGCCGACGAGCTCGACGGTGCGCTCGAAGGAGATGTTCTCGTCATGCTCGCCCATCGGGGCCTTCCACGCGGGCGTGTAGATCGGTTCGGGCAGGCGGTCGCCGTTCTGCAGCCCCGCCGGGAGCGGCAGGCCGCAGACCGTCTGGCTGGCCTGGTATTCCTTCCAGCCCGAGCCGGTGAGGTAGCCGCGCACGACGCACTCGATCGGGAACATGTCGAGGGTCCTGCAGAGCATGGCGCGGCCCGCGGCGGCGGCCGGGATGCCCGCGGCGTCGTCTGTACCAGCGGTGGCAGTATTCGCCAGCAGGTGGTTGGGAATCCCGGCGAGCTGCCCGAACCACCAGAGGCTGAGCGTCGTGAGCAGCACGCCCTTGCCCGGGATACCGGGCTCGAGCACGTGGTCGAAGGCGCTGACGCGATCGCTCGCGACCACGAGCACGCGGGAGGCGGCGTTCAGGTCGGGGGCTGCGGCATCCGCTGCCGGATCGGCCGGGACGTACAGGTCGCGGACCTTGCCGGAATAGGCGTGGCGCCAGCCCGGGAGGTCGAGAGGGGTGGATGCGGTCGGCTGGTCGAGTGCGGTCACGGCCCCATTCTCCCGCACCGGCCCGCCCGCGCGCCAAACCCGCCCCTCCGGCCGTGCCTGCGGGGAGGCCGTTTCGCGGAGCTACAGGTCAGGCGACGACGCGGGCGGCGATGTCCGTGCGGAACTGCGCACCCTCGAGGGCGATCTCGGCGAGGGCGGCATACACGCGGCTGCGGGCCTCGGCGAACCCGTCGCCGAGCGCGACAACGCTCAGCACCCGGCCGCCGGTGGAGACGAGTCTTCCGTCGACGAGGGCCGTCGCGGCGTGCGCGACCGTGACGCCGTCGACGGCGGATGCGGCATCGAGCCCTGTGATCGCCCGCCCCGTGACCGGGGTCTCCGGGTAGTTCTCGCTCGCCAGCACGACGGTCACGCAGGACTCTGCCGAGAACACCGGCCGCGCCATCCCGCCGAGCCCGCCGGTGGACGCCGCGAGCAGCAGCCCCGCGAGCGGGGTCAACAGCCGGGGCAGCACGACCTGGGTCTCGGGGTCACCGAAACGCGCGTTGAACTCGATGACCCGGATGCCGGCATCCGTCAGAATCAGCCCGCAGTAGAGCAGCCCGATGAAGGGGGTGTCCTCGGCGGCGAGCCTGCGGACGGTCGGCAGGGCGATCGTATCGAGGACCTCGTCGACGAAGGCCTGTTCGCTGCCGAAGCCGGCGTCGAGCCAGGGCAGCGGCGAGTATGCGCCCATGCCGCCGGTGTTCGGGCCGAGGTCGCCGTCGGCGAGGCGCTTGTAGTCCTGCGCGGGGGAGAGCGGCAGCACGGTGTGGCCGTCGCTCAGGAAGAACAGGGAGACCTCCTGGCCGGCGAGGAACTCCTCGATGAGCACGCCGCCGTGCTGTAGCCAGTATTCTGCGTGGGCGAGGGCGGCGAGGCGGTCCTCGGTGACGAGCACGCCCTTGCCGGCGGCGAGGCCGTCGGCCTTGACGACGTATGGCGCCCCGAAGGCGTCCAGGGCGCTGGTCGCCTCGGCGAGGGTGCCGGCGCGCTCGGCGCGGCCGGTCGGGACGCCGGCCTCGTCCATGATGCGCTTGGCGAAGGTCTTGCTGCCTTCGAGGGCCGCGGCGGCGCGGCCGGGGCCGAACACCGGGATGCCCTGCGCACGCAGCGCATCGGCGACGCCGGCGACGAGGGGAGCCTCCGGGCCGATGACGACGAGGTCGACGCCGTGCTCGATCGCGTACTCCGTGACGGCGCCGGGCACGTTCGGGTCGAGGGCGACGACGGGCACCGCGGCGGCGATGCCGGCGTTGCCGGGCGCGGCGACGACCTCGTGGCGGGGCTCCTCGCGGAGCAGCGCGGTGATGATGGCGTGCTCGCGGGCACCGGAACCGAGGACCAGAATTCTCACCGGTTCAGGCTACCGGATGCCGGTCACTGGAGTTAGGCCACTAGGCGCGGGGCGTCCCTGGCCGGGAAACCGGCAGAATGGGGGGATGGCCAAGGCGAGGATCGACGACGGGGTGGGCCGCGCCGCGGTGCGCGGCTACGCGGCGGACCCGGCGGGCGCGAGCAGGGACATCCGTGCGCTCGCCGTGCGCTACACCCTGCAGTTGCTCTCCGAAGAGGCCAACGGCAACACCCTCGAGGTGCGCGTTCCGCCGTTCGGCGCCGTGCAGTGCATCGCGGGCCCCCGGCATACCCGGGGCACCCCGCCCAACGTCGTCGAAACGGATGCCGCGACCTGGCTCGCCCTCGCGACCGGCGAGCTCGCCTGGTCCGACGGTCTCGCGAGTGGGCGCATCCACGCGAGCGGACAGCGCGCCGACCTCGCCGCGCACCTGCCGCTGCGCCTCACCCCGTAACCGCGCCTCCCGCGTTTCTCGCGAGGGGGTCAGGCGAGGATCGCGGCCACCTCGGCCCGGGTCGGCATCGATGCCGTCGCGCCGGCCCGGGTGACCGAAACGGATGCCGCGACCGTCGCCCAGCGGATGGCGTCGATCATCGCCTCCTCCGAAACCCCGACGCGAGCACCCCCGGTACCGGATTCCGCGGCGCCCGTGACCGCGGCATCCGGAGCCACTTCAGCACCTGCAGCAGCCACAGCACCCCTGGAACCCTCGGCGAGCCGGGCGACGAGCGCGCCGACGAAGGTGTCCCCGGCCCCGGTGGTGTCCACGGGGCGCACCGGCCGGGCCGGCGCGAGCCCGAGTGCGACGCCGCCGCGGGCGACAACGCACCCCTCGTCGCCGAGGGTGACGATCGCCCAGCCGCGGCGCGCGCTCAGGGATTCTGCCGCGCGCGCGGCATCCGCTTCACCCGTGAGCTCCTCGGCCTCGAGACGGTTGGCCACGACCAGGTCGACGCCCGCGAGGAACGCCGCAGGCAGCGGCACGACCGGAGCGGGCGTGAAAACCGTGAACGTGCCCGACGCCCGAGCGACCGCGAGCCCCTCAACGAGCGCTGACACCGGAAGCTCGCACTGCAGCACGAGGAAGTCCGCCGCCGCGATCACCGCGCGCTGCCCCGGGTCGAGTACCGTCACGGCGGCGTTCGCGCCGGAGACGACGACGATCGAGTTCTCGCCGGAATCGAGCACCGTGATGTGCGCGGTGCCTGTCGGCCCGTCGACTGTGTCGAGACCGTCCACGCGGATGCCTTCGGCCACGAGCAGCGCCCGGAGTTCCGTCCCGTAGGCATCGCGTCCGACCGCGCCGAGGAAGTCGACAGCGCCACCCTGCCGGGCGGCAGCGACCGCCTGGTTGAGTCCCTTACCCCCGGGCACAAGGGCGAAGTCGTGGCCGAAGATCGTCTCGCCCGGCCGGGGAAGTCGCGGCTGGCGCACGACGAGGTCCATGTTCGCGCTTCCGAGCACCGCAATCCTGTTCACCCGTCCAGTGTCGCACCCGCGCCACGTCCCGCCCCGTGCCGGCTCCCGGCGCACTCCCGGGGCGCGCGTGCGAGAATGTCCCCATGAGCGCAACCGAGCAGCCAGGGAACGACATCGCCCCCGTGCAGCCCGCCCCGGGCGCGGCCGTCCCCGAAGTCCTCGTCGGCCAGGCCGCGGCGACCGTACGTCGCTCCCCGCGCTACCTCAACTTCATGATCGTCGGCGCCGTCCTCGGGGCGGTCACCGCGCTGATCCTCACCGTCGGCTTCCCCCAGACGGCCGAATTCGGACTCCTCCAGGTCTTCGGATTCCTCCTCCTCGTCGGGGTCGTCGTAGGCCTCGCGCTCGGTGCGCTCGTGGCGATCGTGATCGACCGATTCACCGTTCGCTCGGTCCAGACGATCGTCGTCGATAGACTGGGCGTCTACGGCGTGAGCGAGACGAACGCTCCCTCCGAGGCAGACGACCCCCCAACATCCAGCGCCAATACGCTGTAAAGATAGTTAAGAGGCATCGATTTGGCTGGTGGCGACGGACTTCTCGGTCACGATCTCTTGCAGGGCGAGAAGGGGCCACAGGATGCCTGTGGCGTCTTCGGCGTGTGGGCTCCCGGTGAAGAGGTGGCCAAGCTCAGCTACTTCGGGCTGTACGCCCTGCAGCACCGCGGCCAGGAATCGGCCGGAATCGCGACGAGCGACGGCAGCAAGATCCTGATCTACAAGGACATGGGCCTCGTCGCCCAGGTCTTCAACGAGGCGGCGCTGAGCACCCTCATCGGTCACATCGCGGTCGGGCACACCCGCTATTCGACAACGGGATCCTCGAGCTGGCAGAACGCCCAGCCGACCCTCGGCCGTACCTCGAGCGGAACCGTCGCCCTCGGCCACAACGGCAACCTGACCAACACGGCCGAGCTGCTCCAGCTCGTGCACGAGCGCTACCCGAAGGTCGAGGGCGAACTCGCCCGCGGCAACACCACGGACACCGCCGTCATCACCGCCCTCTTCACCGGGGACCTCGACCACACCCTCGAGGCCACCGCGCTCGAGGTGCTCCCGCGCCTGCGAGGCGCCTACTGCCTCGTCTTCATGGACGAAACCACCCTCTACGCCGCCCGCGACCCCCAGGGCGTGCGCCCGCTCGTCCTCGGCCGGCTCGAGCGCGGCTGGGTCGTCGCCTCGGAGACCGCTGCCCTCGACATCGTCGGGGCGAGCTTCGTCCGCGAGGTCGAACCCGGCGAGCTCATCACGATCGACGAGAACGGCCTCCGCTCGCAGCGGTTCGCCGAGTCCAAGCCCGCCGGCTGCGTCTTCGAGTACGTCTACCTCGCCAGGCCGGACACCACGATCGCCGGCCGCGGCGTGCACGAGGCCAGGGTCGAGATGGGCCGCCGCCTCGCCGCCGAGTACCCCGTCGAGGCCGACCTCGTGATCCCGACCCCCGAGTCCGGCACCCCGGCCGCGATCGGCTACGCCCAGGCATCCGGGATCCCGTTCGGCCAGGGCCTCGTCAAGAACTCCTACGTCGGCCGTACGTTCATCCAGCCGTCAGAGACGATCCGCCAGCGTGGCATCAAGCTCAAGCTCAACCCGCTCAAGGCCGTGATCAAGGGCAAGCGCCTCATCGTCGTCGACGACTCGATCGTGCGCGGCAACACCCAGCGCGCCCTGGTCAGCATGCTCCGCGAGGCCGGCGCCGCCGAGGTGCACGTGCGCATCTCGAGCCCGCCGATCACCTGGCCGTGCTTCTACGGCATCGACTTCGCCTCCCGGGCCGAACTCA
Source organism: Cryobacterium sp. MDB1-18-1 (assembly GCF_004402735.1). Lineage (NCBI taxonomy): Bacteria > Bacillati > Actinomycetota > Actinomycetes > Micrococcales > Microbacteriaceae > Cryobacterium > Cryobacterium sp. MDB1-18-1. Next base: position 45,852 of record NZ_SOFR01000004.1, read on the forward strand.
TCGCGACCGGCCTCGGTGTCGACGAGGTGCGCCAGGCCATCGGCGCCGACTCCCTCGGCTACCTCTCGCCTGAGGGCATGATCGCCGCGACCGAGCAGCCGCGCGAGCGGCTCTGCACCGCGTGCTTCACGGGCGTCTACCCGATCCCGCTGCCCGACGCCCTGCACCTCGGCAAGAACCTGCTCGAGCGCACCGCCCCGGTCGGGTCGACCGATTCGACGCGGTCGACGGCGTCCGCAGGCTCGCCGGTCGTCGCGAGCGACGCATCCGTCGCCGCAGCAGAGGCCTCCCGCACATCAGACGGATGCGACCCGGGCCCCGACGCGGAATACGAACCGCTCCTCGACCCGGCTTCGATGCGGGCGAGCACGCGAACCCCCGTGCGCGGCACCCAGGGACAGTTCATGATCGGCGATCCAGGAAGACAAGAATGAGCAACGCATCGTACGCGGCAGCCGGAGTCGACACCGAGGCGGGTGACCTCGCCGTCTCGTTGATGAAGGCGGCCGTCTCGCGCACCCACGGCGCAGAGGTGCTCGGCGGTTTCGGCGGTTTCGCCGGGCTCTACGACGCCTCGTTCCTCACCGCGTACAAGCGCCCGTTGCTCGCGACCTCGACCGACGGCGTCGGCACCAAGGTCGCGATCGCCCAGGCCATCGACAAGCACGACACCATCGGCCAGGACCTCGTCGGCATGGTCGTCGACGACATCGTCGTGGTCGGCGCCCGCCCGCTCTTCATGACCGACTACATCGCCTGCGGCCGGGTCGTGCCCGAGCGCATCGCCGAGATCGTCGGCGGCATCGCCCGCGCCTGCGCCGAGACCGGCACCGCCCTCATCGGCGGAGAAACCGCGGAGCACCCGGGGCTCCTCGGCCCCGACGACTACGACGTCGCGGGAGCGGCCACCGGCGTCGTCGAGGGCGACCAGGTGCTCGGCGCCGAGCGCGTTCGCGCGGGTGACGTCGTCGTCGCGCTCGCCTCCTCCGGCCTGCACTCCAACGGCTTCTCGCTCGTCCGGCACATCCTCGCCGAACGGGGCATCGGCTACACCGACACGTCCGGCGAACTCGGCGGGGTCGTCGGCGAAGTACTCCTCGAGCCGACCCGGCTCTACACCGGACCGCTGCTGAGCGTGCTCGCCGACCCCGAACTCGCCGGCGCGGTGCACTCGCTCAGCCACGTCACGGGCGGCGGCATCGCCGCGAACCTCGCCAGGGTCCTCCCGATCGGCGCGTGGGTCGAAGTGGACAGGTCGACCTGGTCGCCCGCCCCCGTGTTCCGGGTGCTGAGCGCCTTCACGGGCAGCACCCTGGAGAGTTCTGAAGGCACCTGGAACCTCGGCGTCGGCATGTTCGCCGTCGTCGCAGCGGATGCCGCGTCCTCGGTCATCGCGAGCCTCGCGGCCGACGGCATCCCGGCCTGGGTCGCCGGACGCGTGTCCACGGCCCCGCACGACCTCACCGGCTTCGTGCAGGGTGCCAAGGGCGTCAACGGCGGCGCTGTGCGCCTGGTCGGCGGCTACGCGGCCTGACGCGCCCGCGCCGCGGCATCCGCCGCGGCATCCGCCGGTGCCGAGGGTTACCTTTCCGGTCGAGAGCGACCGGTAGACCGGGAAATCTCGACCGGAAAGGTCACTTTCGCGCAGCGCCTATGAGCGAATGCTGCCAACTCGCTGGGTACCGCGCGGTCAGCGCGGTGCGGATGCCTGCACAGACAAAACGGGCGCCGAGAGTGGCGCCCGGTACAGGGAACGGCGGTCAGGCGCGCTTCTGCTCGTCTTCGGTCGCGTAGGTGTCGACGTATCGGTCGGGTTCCTCGGAGGTACCCGGCTCGTACTCCGGCCACTTGGCCAGATCCTCGTCGAGACGCTCGTCGTCCACGGGATGCCCCGTGAGCTCGCGTTCGAGCGCGTTGTAGTTGGTGTCCGGGCTGAAATACTTCAGCTCACGGGCGACCTTGGTGTGCTTTGCTTTTTGACGGCCGCGCCCCATGCGAGACCCCCTAACGATGCCAGGCCAGGTGAGGAATGAGTCACCCGGGAGTTGCCGAACGGAATGGTGAAAACTAGGCGCTAGTTTAGCATGGTGGGCCTGAAGGCCCGCTTGTGGCTCGGAGGGCGAACCGCGGCGCACACAGTGATCTTACGCCGGACGTACGCTGGTGAAGAGGGGGGACGCGATGTCGAGTGACGCGAGCGTTCCCGTCGTCATCGTCGGAGCGGGGCAAGCCGGCCTCGCGGTCGCCTACTACCTGCGCAAATTCGAGCTGATCCCGGGGCGCGACTTCGTGCTCTTCGACCGCGGCCCGGACGCGGGCGGCGCGTGGCAGCACCGCTGGGCGGGACTCCGTCTCGGGTCGGCGCACCGGGTGAACGACCTGCCCGGCATGAGCGAACTCGGCCTGAGCTTTGCGACGGCCGACCGTGACCGCCCCGCCAGGGACGTCGTCACCGAGTACTACCGCAGGTACGAGGAGCACTTCGACCTCAGGGTCGTTCGACCCGTCACTGTCACCGCCGTGTTCAATCGCAGTGCCGACCTCGTGATCCGAAGCGCGTCGCCTGGGTTCGGCGACCACGAGACGACCGCCCGCCTGCTCGTCAACGCCTCAGGAACCTGGGGCGCCCCGTTCGTGCCGCACTATCCGGGAGCAGCGAGTTTCGCCGGACAGCAGCTGCACACCTCGGGCTACCGGGCGGCCGAGGATTTCGCCGGCCGGAGGGTCGTCGTCGTCGGCGGCGGGACATCCGCCATCGGGTTCCTGCTCGAGCTCGAACACGTCGCCGCCGAACTGACCTGGGCCTCACGGCGCCCGATCGACTGGGTGCACACCGATCAGCTCGACCTCGAGGGGGCGTCGGCCGCGGTCGCCGCCCAGGACGAGGCCGCCCGGTCCGGTCGCGCGCTGCCGAGCATCGTGAGCGGGACCGGCGTGCCCGTGAGTCGCCGGATCGCCGCGGGGATCGAGCGCGGGGTGCTCACCGCCCGGCCGATGTTCGCGAGCATCGAGCCGACCGGGGTGCGCTGGGCCGATGGCAGCTTCACGGAAGCGGACGTGATCATCTGGGCGACCGGGTTCCGTCCGGAGGTGCGGCACCTGGCCCCGCTGAAACTCCGCGCCAAGGGCGGCGGGCTCGTCGTCGGATCAGGGGCGAGCTGGACCGACCCGAGGATCTTCCTCGCCGGGTACGGGCCGCAGGCGAGCACGGTCGGCGCGCACCGGGCCGGCCGGGTGATCGCCCGCCAGGTCGTCGCCCTGCTCTGACCCGCCCTCCTGCTCGCCCCGGAGCACCCTCCCTGACGGCGGGTGCGACGTGGGCGGGAGTCGGGAGGGGGCAGGGTCAGCGGGCGAGGAGGTAGCCGGCGGCGCAGACCGCGATGCCGAGAAGCAGGGTGCCGACGAGGTTGAGCACGGCCGAGCGCCAGCGGCCCTTGAGTGCGAGGTCGATCGTCTCGACGCTCCAGGTGCTGAACGTCGTCAGGCCGCCGCAGACCCCGGTCAGGAGCACGAGCCGGAGGTCGCTGCTGAGCGCGGCGCGCTCGGCGAGCCCGAGGATCACGCCGCCGATCAGCGCCCCGGCCACGTTGACGATCAGCACGCCGATCGGCAGGCGGCCCGGTCCCACCGGGAGGGCGCGCGATACGAAGTACCGCACCACGGCTGCCGCACCGCCGCCGGCGACCACGGCGGCGAAGACGAGGGCGTTCATGAACGGGCCCCTGCATCCGCTGCGGGGTGGTGACGGATGCGCCCGCCGAGCCAGACGCCGAGCGCGGCCGCCGGGAACCCCAGCAGCAACGTCGCCAGCAGGTACAGCCCAGCGAGCGGCCACGACGAGGCCGCGCCGAGGGAGACGAGGGACACCATCACGGCCGAGAACGTCGTGAAGGCGCCCAGCACGCCAGGGCCGAGCAGGAGCTTGAGCCAGGCCGGAACCGCGGGGCGGGTCCAGAGGCCGGCGACAAGCCAGCCGAGTACGAACGCCCCGACGGTGTTGATGATCAGGGTGCTGGTCGGGAACTGGGTGTCGCTGTGCGGCAGCGCACGGTCGATGCCGAGCCGCAGGGCCGTGCCGATGATGCCGCCGGCGAACACGGCCAGTGCGTTCCGCACCGGGTTATTTGCGCTTCCGGCGCCGGGCGCCGGGGCGGGCGGGCTGCCCGGGGCGACCCGCGGCGGCTCCCGCCTTGCCAGAGGCTCCGGCAGCGGATGCCGCACCCGAGCCGTTCTTCGCCGCTGCCGCCGCAGCGGCAGCGGCCTGGATCTCGAGAGCAGAGGTCGCCGGGGCGAGCGGGCGCCGGGGGATCGGGCGCGGGCGCACCGGCTCGCCGCGACGGTCCTGGCCCGGGATCGGGCGGGACCGGCGGCCGTAGATGAGTTCGGAGGAGTCGAGCAGCCAGGGCACGAGCGCGATCGTGACACCGTGCACGAGCATCAGCTTCTGGCGGAGGCGACGGGCCTTGTGGTTGTGCAGCAGGTTCTCCCACCAGTGCCCGACGATGTAGATCGGGGTGTAGATGGTGACGACCTCGGAGCCGTGCGCGGCGCGGCGCTCCTTGATGTAGCTGATCAACGGCCAGCTGATGTCCCGGTACGGAGACTCGACGATGCGCAGCGGCACCTGGATGTTCTGCCGGACCCAGTCGCGCTGCAACTGTTTGGTCTCTTCTTCGTCGATCGAGATGTGCACGGCCTCGATGCCCTCGTGCCGGGCGGCGATCGCGTAGTCGAGTGCCTTGAGCACGGGCTTCTGCATCTTACCGACGAGCACGATCGCGTGGTCACCGGTGGAGCCGAAGGTCGTGTCAGGGTCGACTTCGATCTCCTTGGCGACGTCCCGGTAGTAGCGGTTCACGCCGAGCATCAGGGTGAACAGAACCGGCATCATCACGAAGACGAGCCAGGCGCCGTGGGTGAACTTGGTGATCGTCACGACGATGAGCACCACGCCGGTCAGGGCGGCGCCGAAGCCGTTGATCGAGAGGCTCGTGATGATCGAGGCCCGGTTCGGCGGGTTCGTCTTGAGCAGGGTGAGCCAGTGCTTGACCATGCCGGTCTGGCCGAGGGTGAAGGATACGAAGACGCCGATGATGTACAGCTGGATCAGCACCGTCAGGTTGGCCTGGAAGACGACCAGGATCAGGCAGGCGAAGAGGGCGAGGAGTACGACGCCGTTCGAGTAGATCAGCCGGTCGCCACGGGTGCTGAGCGACTTCGGTGCGTAGGAGTCCTTCGCGAGCACCGAGCCGAGCAGCGGGAAGCCGTTGAACGCCGTGTTCGCGGCGAGCAGCAGCACGGCGGCGGTCGCGGCCTGCAGCACGAAGAACATGATCGAGTTGTTCCCGAAGGTCGCCGCGGCGATCTGGGCGATCAGGCTTCGCTGCGGCGACGTGGCGCACTCGGCCCAGCCGATCAGGTCGCAGGGGTTCTCCGCGTAGTGCACCTTCGCGATCAGCGCGAGGGTCGTGAGGCCGATGAACATCACGATCGCGATGCCGCCCATCAGCACGAGGGTGCGCTGGGCGTTCTTGACCTTCGGGTGTTTGAAGGCCGGAACACCGTTGGCGATCGCTTCGACGCCGGTCAGGGCGGAGCATCCGCTCGCGAAGGAGCGCAACAGCAGCAGGATGAACGCCGACTGGGCAAGGTTTTCGGCGTGCACGCCGTAGCTCGCGGACTCCGCGACGGGCGCATCACCGAAGATGACCCGCACGAGGCCGACGACGACCATCAGGATCACGCTCGCGATGAACAGGTAGGTCGGGAAGGCGAAGGCCTTGCTCGACTCGCGCACGCCGCGCAGGTTGACGGCGGCGAGCATCACGACGAAGAAGACGGCGAGTTCGACCCGGAAGTTCACGAGTTGCGGCACGGCCGAGATGATGTTGTCCACGCCGCTCGCGACCGAGACGACGACGGTCATCACGTAGTCGACGAGCAGGGCGGATGCGACGAGCAGGCCTGCGCGTTCGCCGAGGTTCTTGGAGGCGACCTCGTAGTCCCCGCCACCGGAGGGGTACGCCTTGATCAGCTGCCGGTAGGACGCGACGACGACGACCAGCAGGAGCACGACGCAGGCCGCGACCCAGGGCGCGAAGCTCAGGAAGGCGAGCCCGCCGAGGGTCAGGATCATCAGGAGTTCCTGCGGGGCGTACGCGACGCTCGACAGCGGGTCGCTCGCGAAGATCGGCAGGGCGAGGTGCTTGGGCAGCAGCTGACCCTCGAGATGCTCGGTCGAGAGTGGTTCGCCGATGATCCACCGCTTCGCGGAGCGAGTTTCTGGCGCTTGGGAGCCGTCTGGTGTCACGAGGGATGACACTACTCCGTTGGACACGACTGTCAAACTTCCGGGAATAAGCCGAGCCGCCCGCGAGTTGGGTTACCCCCGCTTCCCGCACCCCGCGCATCCCCACCTTCCGCGAAAGCGGGTGAATCGTCGGTATGCCGCAGCGAAAGCGACGATTCACCCGCTTTCGCGGGTCAGGGGGACTGTGCCGCGTCGATCACCCGCCAGAGCGAGGTTCGCAGCGCGGTGAGCTCATCCAGGCTCATGCCGAGCTTGTCGATGATGCGCGGCGGGATCGTGAGGGCGTCCTCGCGGAGTGCTCGACCGGCATCCGTCAGCGTGATGTCGAGCACACGTACGTCGTGCGCATTGCGACTGCGGCCGACGAGGCCGGCGGTCTCGAGGCGCTTCAGCAGCGGGGAGAGGGTCGCGGGTTCGAGGCGCAGCTCGGCGCTGAGGTCAGAGACCGAACGCGGGCTGCGTTCCCAGAGGGCGAGCAGCACGAGGTACTGCGGATGCGTGAGGCCGTACGGCTCGAGGATCGGCCGGTACACCGAGATCACACTGCGGGACGCGATCGCGAGGGCGAAGCAGACCTGGTCCTCGAGGCGGAGCAGGTCGGGCGCGGACGCGGGCACTGTCGCGGAACCGGTCGTGCCCGGGGAATCGTCTGTCATCGGTTGGTCCCGCGCCTCTGCTGTTCCCCGTCGCGACCGTCTCGACGGAATTGATTAGTGCACTAATCGTAATTGATTAGTACACTAACCATTATGACACGCGCATCGAGACGAGGAACCGGCGAACCGGGCGATTCTGACGACAGGCCGTCGGGCGAACACGGCCTCGCGGGCGCCGTGTCCTGGCTGAATCGCACGCTGCTGCCCTGGATCGGGCCGCCGCCGCTCGGCCCGTATACGACGGAGACGACCGAGCAGAAGCAGGCGGAGCGCGCCGAGGCGACCTGCCCGATCTGCGGCGAGCTGATGAGCCGGCACGAGATCGACCGCTCGGGCGAACGCACCCAGATCCACCACCCCGCCCCCGCAGCCCCCTGATCCCGCACGCCGCCCCCGACCCTTCCCCAGAAACGTGCGTACCCTTCCGCGAGAGTACGATTTTGGCCCTTAAGACACTGGTTTAAGGGCCAAAAGTACGCTCTCGCGGACGGGCGAGGCGGGGGTCAGCGGGGCAGGGCGTCCAGGATGCCGGCGCGCACCTCGGCGAGGCGGGCGCGCAGGTCCGAGACGGTCGCGGCGGGCACCCGGGCGTGCACGGCCTGCTTGCGCAGGTCCGCGCGGAGTTGCTGGCGGAACTCGTTGAGCACGAGATCGGCCTCGTGCAGGGCGCGATTGGACTCGAGGCGACGGTCCGTCGAGGTGCCCGACGTGGTCCCGGCCGGCGGGGTCTGGCCGCCTGGAGCCGCCGAGCCCGCGCTCGCGCCGGCGGAACCGGCGGTATCCGCTGGGCCGTCCGCGCCCGGGTAGCTCGCACTGGCACTGGCATCGGCACCCGCGGCCGTGCCCGGAACGGCGGAACCGGTGGTGGGACTCGAACCCCCACGTGCCCGGCCGCCCGCTCCGAAGCCCGCGTCGTCCCTGGCCCGCCTGGCGGCAGCTGCGAGATCGGTGCGCAGGCTCGTCATCGCCGCGGCGACCCCGGACCGGACCTCGTCTGCCAGCCGGCGCACCGAGTCGGTGACCTCGTCCTCGAGTGCGTCGAGGTCGCCCCCGCGCGCGAGGAGCTCGGCGCGTCCGGCGTCGGTGATCTCGTAGACGGTCTTGCGGCCGTCCGTCGACTTCGTGACGAGGCCCTCCTCCTCGAGCTTGGCCAGTCGCGGGTAGATCGTGCCCGCGCTCGGGATATACGTGCCGCCGAACCGGTCGCTGAGCGCCTGGATCAGCTCGTAACCGTGCCGCGGCTGCTCGGCGAGCAGGCTCAGCAGGTAGAGCCGCAGGCTGCCGTGGGCGAAGACGGGAGTCATGCCGAGGCCCCCGTTGCGGTGTCCGCCGGGGCCTCGCCCGGCGCTTCGAACCCGGCGGCTGCGCTCGGGGCGCTCGCCGGGGCATCCGCCGCCGCGGCCGGACGCCGGACGATCGAGATGTCACCGGAGACGGAGTTCGCGTGCAGTTCGAGCCAGCTGCCCGCGAGCACGCCCGTACTCGACTCGTAGCCCTTGCCGAGGGTGCCCTTCACGGTCTGGTCGTCGAGCTGGAGGACCCCCGAGATGGTGTTGAGGTGGTACTTGATCGGGAGGCCGGCCTCGACGCGTGCGGTGAGGTTGCCGCTCACGGTGTTCGTGTTGACGGTGTCCGGTGAGCCCTCGAGGTCGAGGAACACGTTGCTCGCGACGCCGTCGACGCTGAACCGGCGGATGCTGCCGCTCGCGGTGACATCGCCGGAAACGGTGTGCGTGGTGATGTCGCCGGAGTGGTTGCTGACCGAGATCTCGCCGTTGATCGCGTTGACTTCGATGTCGCCCGTGACGCCGTCGACGACGAGGTCACCGGAGACGGTGTTGAGCTTGAGGTCGCTGCGGAGGCCCGTGATGAGCGCGCCGGCCGAGACGACGCCGAGCTTGAGGGCGACGTCGCGCGGGACGGTGATGCTCACGTCCGCCCGGGCGCTGCCGCGGAAGGAGGCGAAGACCTCGATGAAGTTGTCCCAGCGCAGCTGCGGGTGGTCGACCTCGAGGGTGTCTCCGTCGAGGGAGATGCGGAGGTCCTTGCCGCTGACGCTGTGCACCTCGACGCGGGTGAACGGTTCGTCGTGGCCGATGATGTCGACCTTGCCGCCGATCAGCCCGACCTTGAGCCGGTTGACGAGTTCGACGTCGATCACCCGGGTCTGCCCGGGGGCGACCAGCCATTTTTCGAGTGCCATTGTGTGCTCCTTCTGTGGGCGTCCGTTGCGGACGCCGGAAACTTTTTCGCGTTATATCGCGTCTGGTGTGATTCACGATATATCGCGTTTCGGCGGTGCGCAACCCCCGAGCACCTTTCCGGTCGCGGGCGCGGGCGCGCGCGGGCGGGCGGGTGCGCGTCAGTAGAGGAAGATCGGCAGCCAGGCCGGGGTGTGTGCGTGCACGATCACGAGGAAGACGACGAGGTCGAAGAGCAGGTGCACGACGATGACGTAGCCGAGTGACCTGGTCAGCGCGAAGGTGAAGCCCTGCAGGAGTGCGAAGGGGAAGGTGATCAGCGGGCCCCAGCTGCGGTAGCCGAGTTCCCAGAGGAACGAGGTGAAGATCACCGCCTGGAGCAGGTTCGCGAGCCAGTCCGGGAAGTGCCGACGCAGCAGGGCGAACACGGTGCAGATGAAGAAGAGCTCGTCCCAGATTCCGACGAAACCGACGCCAACGAAGAGCCGCCCGATCTCGTCCGGCGCGGTGACGGTCGGCCAGTTGTGAAAGGCGCCGGAGCGGATGAAATAGGTCGGCAGAATCGCATAGCCGAGCGCGATCACGACGACGAGGTACCCGAGCGCTGCGGATGTCCAGGGTCGCCCGGTGCGGATCGGGAACCGGATCGCCCGCTCGCGGTAGAGGTAGCGCGAGACCAGGTACGGCAGGAGTACCGCGAGCGTGAGCACGGCCCCCATCAGCGCCATGTTCGGGTAGTCGATGTTGGCCGCGAGCGAGATGGTGCTGATCAGGAGCAGGCCGAGGGCGATGAGGGCGAGGTCGCGGGCGAGCGGGCGGTCGATGACGAGGGCCGTCGCGAGGGCGAGTCCGAGAAGCAGGTAGCCCGCGGGGATCGAGACCGGCGTGTGCAGTCCGAAGAGCAGCACCGCGGACGCAGAGACCAGGGCCGCGGGCACGAGCCGGAGTGCCAGGCGCGCGCGGGGCCGCGCCGCGGCATCCGTTGCCTCGGTCGTGTCGTGCATGCCACATGGTACCGAATCGGATTCGGGAGCCCGCTTGACCTTGACGCAACGTCAAGAATTATCGTGGAGAACACAACGGACGGGGAGTGGACATGGACTGGTCGATCCAGGAGATCGCGCGGCTCGCGTCGACGACGAGCCGCACGCTGCGGCACTACGGTGACCTCGGGTTGCTCCCGCCGAGTCGGATCGGCGCCAACGGCTACCGCTACTACGACGCGGCGGCGCTCGTGCGCCTGCAGCGCATCCTGATGCTGCGCGCCCTCGGGCTCGGGCTGCCCGCCATTCGCGAGGTGCTCGACCACGAAACGGATGCCGCCCGCGCCCTCGGCGCGCACCTCGCCTGGCTGCGCGGCGAGCGTGACCGCCTCGATCGCCAGATCGGCTCGGTCGAGGACACCATCACCACCCTGAACAGAAAGGAACAACTCATGGCAGAGAACATGTTCGACGGATTCGATCCCACGGAACACAGGGAGGAGGTCGAACAGCGCTGGGGAGCCGCGGCCTGGGCGAGCGGCGACGCCTGGTGGCGCGGGATGAGCGCCGCGGAGAAGGTGGCGTGGCAGGAGCGGCAGGCGCAGCTCCTCGCGGACTGGCGCGCGGCGGCCGCCGGAGTCTCCGGTGCCTCCGGAGCCTCCGGAGCATCGGGCCGGCTCGACCCGGCGGGAGCCGAGGCCCAGGCCCTCGCGCAGCGGCAGTTCGACTGGTTGCGGGCCATCCCGGGCACCCCCGGCGGAGGGCCGGGCGGCGCGGGACCCTCGAAGGAGTACTTCACGGGCCTCGGCGAGATGTATGTCTCCGACGAGCGCTTCGCCGCGAACTACGGCGGCCCTGCCGGGGCGGCCTTCGTCCGCGCGGCCCTCCTGGCCTACGCCGACCGCAACCTCTAGCGCGCGTCGGCCAGGGTCGAAGCGGGCGAGGGCGTCCGAGGCGCGGGGAGCGGCAGCGCGAGGCGGGGGATGGTCCACTGGCAGAGCGGGCCGACGAGCGCCGCGAACAGCACGGTCCCGATGCCGACGTTGCCGCCGAGCACCCAGCCGAGCGCGAGCACGGTGCCCTCGATGCCGGTGCGCACGATCCAGATCGGCCAGCCGGTGCGCCGGTGCAGGCCGGTCATCAGGCCGTCGCGGGGTCCGGGGCCGAGGTGCGCCCCGATGTAGAGGCCGGTCGCGACGGCGAGCAGCAGCACGCCTGCCGCGAAGAGCAGCGCGCGCAGCCACAGGTCGAGGCCGGCGGGCACCAGCCAGAGGCCGACATCCACCGACGGGCCGACGAGGAGCGCGTTGATCACGGTGCCGACGCCCGGCTTCTGGCGCAGCGGGATCCAGAACAGCAGCACGACGCCGCTCAGGATGACGGTCAGCAGGCCGAACCCGAGGTGGGTGTGGCCGTCGATGCCCTGGGTGAGCACGTCCCAGGGAGCGACGCCGATCGCGCCGCGCACCATCAGCGCGATCGCGATGCCGTACAGGAAGAGGCCAATAAGCAGCTGAATGAGACGACGGGTCATGGAAACCAATCCAATTGCACGAGTGGACTGTTATCAAGTAGCCAATCTGTCTAGAGTGGCCTCATGTCGGACACTCAGCTCAGCGCCCGTGCCCTCGAGTCGAAGCTCGGCGAGTGGCGCACCGGCGGGAGTGCCTACCGGGGGCTCGCCGATCGCATCCGCTTGCTCGCCCTCGACGGCCGCCTGACCGCCGGCACCCGCCTGCCCGCCGAACGCGAGTTGGGCGTGCGCCTCGGGCTGAGCCGCACGACTGTGACGGCCGCCTACCGCGAGCTGCGCGCCGCAGGGCTGCTCTCGAGCGTGCGCGGTTCGGGCAGCGTGGTGCGGCTGCCGGGCTCCGGCGCGGGCTCCGGCACGGGCTCCGGCGCGGCGGCCGGCCCTGGCTCAGGGAGCGCGTCGGGCGACAGCGGCGTCCTCGATCTCAGCAAGGCGACGATGTCGGCCCTCGGCGGGCTGGCGGATGTCGCCGCGCGGGCAGCAGAGGACCTCTCGCGTCACCTGAACGGTCCGGGCTTCGATCCGGTCGGCATCCCGGAGTTGCGCGCCGCGATCGCCGAACGCTACCGGGAGCGGGGGCTCCCGACCGACCCGGACCAGATCATGGTGACGATCGGAGCCCAGCACGCGATCTCGCTGCTCGCCCGGGTGTTCGTCAGCCGCGGCGACCGGGTGCTGATCGAACAGCCGAGCTACCCGCACGCGGTTGAGGCGCTCAGCGCGGCCGGGGCGCGGCTCGTGCCGGTGAGCGTGACGGCGCGCGTGGGCGACGGCTCGTCCGGCTGGGACGAGCCCGCCCTGCTCCAGGCCCTCCGGGGCAGCAATCCCGTGCTCGGCTACCTGATGCCCGACTTCCACAACCCGACCGGGCAGACGATGCCCACCGAGCAACGGACCCGCGTCATCGAGGCCGCCGCCCGGCAGGGCACGGTCCTCATCGCGGACGAGACCATGGGAGAGCTCAGCATCGACCGGACCGACGATTTCATGCCGTTCGCGGCATATGCACAGGGCGAGCCGGGAAATGCGGGAATGAACGGCTATGGAAGCGGATCTGGCGCCGGCGTCCCCGCCACGGTCGTCACCGTCGGCTCGGTGGGCAAGACCATCTGGGGCGGCCTGCGCATCGGCTGGATCAGGGCGGAGCCCGCGCTGATCCGCCGGCTGGTTGCCGCGCGCACGGCAACGGACATGGGCACGCCGATCCTCGAGCAACTCATCGTCACCCGGATGCTCCCGGAGATGCCGGCGATACTCGAGCGCCGCAGCCGCGAGCTCCGGGCCGGGCGCGACCACCTCGAGGCGCTCCTCGCCGCGCGCTTCCCCGAGTGGACCGTGCCGCACGTCGACGGCGGCCTCACGGCGTGGGTCAACCTCGGGCGACCCGTGAGCTCCCAGCTCGCGCTCGCCGCGCGCAACCACGGCCTTCTCGTGCCGGCCGGTCCCCGCTTCGGCGTCGACGGCGCCTTCGAGCGCTTCCTGCGGGTCCCGTTCTGCCACGGGGCGTTCGAGATGGAACGCGCTGTGGACGCACTGGGCCTGGCCTGGGGGACGCTGCTGCGGCACCCGCTGCCCGACACCGGGTACCTCGCCGACGTCGTCTGACTCCGAGGCGCCATTCCGCGCCGAACCGGGGGCGCGAAACGCAACACGGGCGTCACACGGCGATGCGATACTGAGCCATGCATTTTCTCGCCGTGCTGAGCATGAAGAACAGGGCCCTGATCGCCCTGATCACGATCGTCGCAGCCATCTTCGGCAGCCTCGCCCTCACGAGCCTCAAGCAGGAACTCATCCCCTCCCTGCAGCTGCCGCAGTTGCTCGTCTCCACGAGCTACCCCGGCGCCTCGCCCGAGGTCGTCAACGACGACGTCTCGACGCCGATCGAGACCGCCATCCAGGGCATCGCGGGCCTCGAATCCACCTCGACGACGAGCAGCACGAACTCCTCGCTCGTGAGCGCGACGTTCACGTACGGCACCGACCTCGTCAAGGCAGAATCCCGCATCAGCCAGGCGATCAACCGCATCAAGACCCGGCTGCCCGACAACCTCGACCCGCAGGTGATCAGCGGCAGCATCGACGACTTCCCGGTCATCTCCCTCGCTGTCTCCGGCGGCGACCAGGCCACCCTCGCCGACGACCTCAAGCGCAGCGTGCTCGGCGACATCCGTGACGTGTCCGGGGTGCGCGAGGCCGCGCTCGTCGGCGATGTCGGCCGCCGGGTGACCATCACAGCGGATGCCGCGGCCCTGGCCGCCCGCGGCCTCAGCACGCAGGCCATCCGTTCGGCCCTGCAGCAGAACGGCGCGCTCATCCCCGCCGGCTCGCTCACCGAGGGCGACAAGACCCTGTCGGTCCAGGCCGGCGGCAAGCTCACCTCCGCCGCGGACATCGCAGCCCTGCCCCTGCTCGCAACCGGCGCCGGCACCGCCCCTGGCGCCGCTCCGGCCACCCCGCCCACGATCGGCGACGTCGCCACCATCGTGCTCGGTGAGAACCCCGTCGCGAGCATCTCCCGCGTCAACGGCCAGCCGGCCCTCACGATCGCGGTCACGAAGGTGCCCGCCGCCAACACGGTCGACGTATCGACGGCCGTGCGCGCGATCCTGCCGAGGCTTCAGGATGCCGTCCCCGGCACGACCTTCACCGTCGTCTTCGACCAGGCCCCGTTCATCCAGGAGTCGATCAACTCGCTCACCCAGGAGGGCATCCTCGGGCTCGTCTTCGCCGTGCTCGTGATCCTCGTCTTCCTGCTCTCGGTGCGTGCCACGCTCGTCACGGCGATCTCGATCCCGACCTCCGTGCTGATCACCTTCATCGGCCTGCAGGGCGTCGGGTACTCGCTCAACATCCTCACGCTCGGCGCGCTGACCATCGCGATCGGCCGTGTCGTGGACGACTCGATCGTCGTGATCGAGAACATCAAGCGCCACCTCGTGCCCGGGGTGGACCGTTCCGAGACCATCGTCGCGGCCGTGCGCGAGGTCGCTGGCGCGATCACCGCGTCGACGATCACGACCGTCACGGTCTTCCTGCCGATCGCCTTCGTCGGCGGGTCCACAGGCGAACTCTTCCGCCCCTTCGCCCTCACCGTCACGATCGCGCTGCTCGCCTCCCTGCTCGTCTCGCTCACGATCGTGCCCGTACTCGCCTACTGGTTCCTGCGCGCCCCGAGCCCGAAGCCCGCCAGGCCCGCGAAGCCTGCCAAGGCGCCGAATTCTGCTCAGCCGGGTAAGGCTCCCGAGACCGCCCCGGTCCTCGTGACAACGGATGCCGCCGCGTTCGCGGTCGCCGACCCGACCGGCCCCGGCGCGCTCGCGGCCGAGTCCGCGCAAACAACGACCGTCGCCGACGCGGCCGCGGACCACCCTGGCGGGTCCGCACCCGCGGCGGCCCCCGCTACTCCTACCGCTGCGGCCGCCGCGTCCCGGCGGACCCGGCGCGCGGCATCCGCCCCCGCGGACGCGATCGTCGAGGAGCCGAGCCGCCTGCAGACCGGGTACCTGCCGATCATCCGCTGGACGCTCCGGCACGCCGTCGCCACCCTGCTGCTCTCCGTGCTCGTGCTCGGCGGAACGGTCGCGATCATCCCGTTCATGAAGGTCAACTTCCTCGGCTCGACCGGCCAGACCACGTTCCGGGTCGCCCAGGCTCTCCCGGTCGGCACGAGCCTCGCCGCCCAGGACACCGCCTCGACGACGGTCGAATCGGCCGTGCGCGGCACGCCGGGCGTGAAGATCGTCCAGGTGTCGATCGGCGGCGGCAGCGCCCTCGCCGCGTTCGCCGGGGGAGCGCCGACCACGAGCACCGTGACCTACTCGATCACGACCGACGGCGTGGCCAAGCCCGACGCCGTGCAGGACGCCGTCCGCGGCAAGCTCGCCGCACTCACCGGCGTCGGCGACTTCTCGGTCACGGCCGGCGGCGGCTTCGGCGGCACCTCGGACATCGCCGTCGACATCACCGCGGCCAACGGCGCCGACCTGCAGACAGCGAGCGACAGCATCCTCGCCGCCGTGAAGAAGCTCGACGCGATCAAGGAGAGCTCGAGCAACCTCGCCGCCTCCCGGCCCTACCTCGCCGTGACGATCGACCGCACGAAGGCCGCCGCCGCCGGCTTGAGCGAGCTCGCGCTCGGCACCCTCGTCTCCCAGGCGATGCAGCCGAGCGTCGTCGGGTCGATCGTGATCAACGAGGCGAACCTGTCCGTGTATCTCACCGGGGCCAGCTCGCCGGCGACGACGGCCGAGCTCGCCGCCCTGCCGATCCCGACCCTCGCCGGGCCGGTCGCGCTCAGCACCCTCGCGACCGTCGCGCAGGTCGACGGCCCGGCCACCCTCACGACGACGAAGGGCCTGCGCACCGCGACGGTCTCGGCGACGCCGAACAACAACGACCTCGGCACCGCCAACGCCCAGATGGCGACCGTGCTCGCCGACACGACCCTGCCGACCGGCGCGACCGCGACCCTCGGCGGTGTCACGAAGGACCAGACCGACGCGTTCCAGCAGCTCGGCATCGCTCTGCTCGCCGCGATCCTGATCGTCTACATCGTGATGGTCGCGACGTTCCGGTCGCTGCTGCAGCCGCTGCTGCTGCTCGTGTCCATCCCGTTCGCGGCGACGGGGGCCATCGCGCTGCAGGTGATCACCGGCATCCCCCTCGGAGTGCCCTCGCTGATCGGCGTGCTGATGCTGATCGGGATCGTCGTGACGAACGCGATCGTGCTGATCGACCTCGTCAACCAGTACCGGCGGCGGGGGCTCGACGTGCGCGAGGCGCTCGTCAACGGGGCCTCCCGGCGGCTGCGCCCGATCCTGATGACCGCCCTCGCCACGATCTTCGCCCTGCTCCCGATGGCGGTCGGCCTCACCGGCACCGGCGGGTTCATCTCCCAGCCGCTCGCCCTGGTCGTGATCGGCGGCCTGGTCTCCTCGACCCTGCTCACCCTCATCGTGCTCCCGGTGCTGTACTTCCTCGTCGAGGGCGGCAGGGAACGCAGGGCTGTCCGTCGCGAGGAGAAGAATGCGGCGCGCGCCGCCTCGGCGGCCGATGCAGGGACGAACCTCGGGTAAACGCGGGGTTAAACTGGGTGAAGCGGGGTAGGCAGCAGCCTCAGGCCCGGCACACCGGTCACACCGTCGCGGCCTCCAACTCGCGAGAGGCACTTCATGACCGGGCGTTCCCTGCTCTCCGACCCGTACCGCAACAAGGGCACCGCGTTCACCCGGGCCGAGCGGATGCGCGGCGGCATCACCGGGCAGCTGCCGCACGTCGTGCAGACCATCGAGCAGCAATCGGGTCAGCTCTACCGGCGGTTCCTGGCCCGGCCGAACGACCTCGAGAAGCGCCTGTTCCTGATGGACGTCTGCGCGCGCAACCGCCGGCTGTTCTACTATGCGATGTCCCGGCACCTCGTCGAATTCCTGCCGATCGTGTACGCGCCGACCGTCGCCCAGGCGATCCAGCAGTACAGCGACTGCTACGCGGGCAGCGATGTCGCCTACATCTCCGCACTCGATCCCGAGAGCATCGGGGAGGCGCTCCAGATCTACGCCAACGGCCGGGACATCCGCCTGATCGTCGCGACCGACGGCGAGGGAATCCTCGGCATCGGCGACTGGGGCGTCAACGGGGCCGAGATCCTCACCGGCAAGGTCGCCGTCTACACCGCGGCAGCGGGCATCGACCCCGCCCAGATCCTGCCGGTGTTCATCGACGTCGGCACCGACAATGCCGGGCTGCTCGACGACTCGCGGTACCTCGGGAATCGGTTTCCGCGCATCCGTGGCGCCGACTACGACCGGTTCATCGACGACTTCGTTCAGACGGCGCTCGGGCTGTTCCCGGGCGCGCTGCTGCACTGGGAGGACTTCGGCCGCGCGACGGCGGCGCCGATCCTCGAGCGGTATCGCGACAGCATCTGCACCCTCAACGACGACATCCAGGGCACCGGCGTCACGATCCTCGCCGCCCTGAACACGAGCATCCTGATCTCCGGGTTGACCCTGGGCGACCAGCGCGTGTTGATCTTCGGCGCGGGGACCGCCGGGATCGGCATCGCCGACCAGATCGTCGACGAGCTCGTCGTGACCGGGGGACAGTCCCTCGCCGAGGCCGAGGCCCGGATCTACCTGATGGACCGGCAGGGGCTCATCGTCGACACCCTGCCCGACCTCACCGCCGGCCAGCGCCGGTACGCCCGGCCCGCACGGGAACTGGCCGGCGATGCGTTCGCGCCCGCGCTCGCCGACCCGCGCTCGCTGCACAGCGTGATCGCCGCTGTGCACCCGACCGCGCTCATCGGCACGTCGACCCAGTTCGGCGCCTTCACCGAGGCTGCCGTGCGTGAGATGGCCGCCCACGTCGAACGCCCGCTGATCTGCCCGATCTCCAACCCGGCCGAGCTCGCCGAGGCGACCGCGGCCGACGTGATCGAGTGGACGGCCGGCGCGGCCCTCGTGAGCACCGGCTGCCCGTCAGCCCCCGTGCGGTTCGACGGGGTCGACTACGAGATCGGCCAGGGCAACAACGCGCTCATGTATCCGGGGATCTGCTTCGGAGCGATCGTCGCCCGGGCGACCGTGCTGAACCGGGCCATGCTCCTCGCCGCCGCCCACGCGATCGCCGGCATGGTCGACGTGACCCGGCCCGGCGCGGCCGTGCTGCCCTCGTTCCGGGACCTGCCCGAGGTGTCGCGCCGCGTCGCCGTCGCCGTGGTCACCCAAGCGGTGCGCGACGGCGTCAACGGCGTCGCCATCGCCGACCCAGAGGCCGCGGTCGCCGCCGCGACCTGGCGCCCCGGCTACTAGCCGATCCCGCTCGGACCGGCTGCCAACGGGGCCGGCCCGGTTTGTGACTAGTAGACGAGAGAAGCCGGGGCGAACGGACCGACCTTCACGAGGCCGATGAGCGGGTCGTCGCAACCCTGGATCGGATTGGGCGTCGTCACCCGGCGAGGGACATCCGTGCCGGGCGGTGTCACGTCGAGCTCGGTGACGGCCACGAGCGTGCAGGTGTATGCGCCCGCCTGATTCAGGTGCAGCAGGCTGTAGGCGGATGCTCCGGGAGCGAGTTCGACGGCAGCCTCCGTCACCGTCGGGTAGCGTTCGTGTGCCGCGGCCGGGCCGAGCAGTGCCCCGGTGACCGCATTCACCAGCCGGACACCGGGGTACCCCTGCACGGTGCAGGCCTGGGATCCGGTGTTGGTCAAAGTGAGGTCCCAGTAGAAGCTGCTCATCCCGCTGTCCATCGGCCGCGAGGCCAGGGTGGCGCCGAGCGCGCCGGCGGAGCAGGCTGCGGGAACGTCATCGCCGGGCGTGGGCGTGGGGACCGCTGTGGGTGATCCGGAGGGGGTGCCGGTCGGGGCACCTGTCGCCGTTGGGACGGCCGAGGCCGAGGCCGAGGCCGATGCCGTCGCACTGGCCGTCGGCGACGGTGCCGCCGTCCCGCACGCGGAGAGCGTTGTGCAGAGCAGTGCCGCTGCGCCGAGCGCCGCCGCCATTCGGCGCCCGGTGCCGCGCGAAGTCCCCCGCCGCGCTCCCTCGACCCGTGATCCGGTCATGTCGCCCCCCTGTCGCGGTCCGTCTAAGAGGCCGCGTCACCAGTCTCGCACCCGGCTTGTGCGGTGAGTTCGAGCGCGAGGGGGGTTGCGCATCCCGGCAACCGGTGCCGCGGTGGCCAACTCAGGAGATCCGCTGGCTAGGCTCGAAGGATGGCCACCCCCGATTTCATCCTCGAACTGCGCAAGAGCATCGGACACGCCCCGCTCTGGCTCATCGGCGTCACCGCGGTCGTCGTGCGCGGCGACGAAGCGCTCCTCGTCCGCCGCGCCGACAACGGCAACTGGTCGAACGTCGCCGGCGTCGTCGACCCCGGTGAAGAACCCGCGGATGCCGCGGCCCGCGAAATCCTCGAGGAGTCCGGCATCGTCGCCGAGGTCGACGCTCTCGTCGGTGTCTTCGCCCGCGAGCCCCTCCAATACGCCAACGGTGATCACGCCCAATATCTCGACGTGCTCTTCCGCTGCCGGTGGGTGAGCGGTGAGCCGCACCCGGCCGACGGCGAGAATACGGCGGCGGCCTGGTGGCCGCTCGACGCGCTCCCGCCCCTGCCGGGCACGCACGACGAGCGGCTTCAGCTCGCCGTCGACCAGTCCGGGCCCGCGCTCTTCCGCCGCCGCGACACCCCGGCCGACACCCAGGCCTAGCGCCGGTCGAGGCACACCCGAACAGGGGCATCCGCTCGACCTGACACGGCGGCGACACCCCTGCTATCGTGCTGTTCGAAACGAGCGGGACCCTCGCCCGGCATCCGTCGGAGCCGACGTCCCGCGTGAGAGGGGCACACCCATGAAGGCATCGGCTGAACTCGGCGGCAACCTCCAGTCCGTCCTCGTCGACCTGATCGAACTCCACGTTCAGGGCAAGCAGGCGCACTGGAGTGTCGTCGGCCACAACTTCCGCGACCTGCACCTGCAGCTCGACGAGATCATCGACGATGCACGCATCTTCTCCGACGAGCTGGCCGAGCGGATGCGCGCACTCGACGCCCTCCCCGACGGACGCACCGAGACGGTCGCCAAGGACACCCACCTGCCGAAGTTCCCGGCGGGCGAGGTCGACACCGCGGAAACCGTCGTCATGATCACGGAACGGCTCGACGCGACGGTCAAGAACATCCGCAAGGTGCACGACGCCGTTGACGAAGAGGACCCGACAAGCGCCGATATCCTGCACGGCTTCATCGAGAAGCTCGAGCAGTACGCCTGGATGGTCAGCGCCGAGAACCGCCTGCCGCGGAAGGCGACCGCCAAGTCGCCGACCCGCCCCTCCGGCCGGGCCCTCACAGACATCACCGACTGATCCAGGGGCCGGACGGGCACGCTCGGATCCGAACGCGGGTCCGGCGGCGAGGGTGAAACGACGAACACAGCGGAACCGGGGATGCGGCACAGTGGGCTCGGCGAGAGGAGGACGCCGAAACAGTGCACGCGGGTCAAGAATGACAAGCGAAAGAAGGCGAGGCCGCAGATGAACCAGCGGAACTTCGACAGTGAGAGTGCCCCGGTCTGGCTCGGTGCGCCCGGTGATCGCGAGTCGAGTGAGCAACTCCGGGTGGTCGCCGACGAGGCCCTCCTCGTGACCGGCGACACCGGGCGGGCGCTCCGCCTCGCAACGCACCTCGGTTCCCGTCTTCCGGCCATCGGGGAGGGCAATACCCGGCACCTCTTCGAGATGCTCGCGACGGTCTCGGCGGCCGACCTGTCGGCGGCGCGCGTCACCGACGGTCATCTCGCCGCCCTCTCGGTCCTGGGCCAGGCATCCGTCGAACCGGCGCAGCTGCCCGGCGGTGAGACGGGCCGGACCCGCAGCTGGGGTGTCTTCGCGGCCGAAGCGCGCGGCACCCGCCTCGACGCGACCGAGTCGGAGCAGGGCTGGCGACTCGACGGGCTCAAGCCGTGGTGCTCGCTCGCGGGCTCGCTGAGCAATGCCCTCGTCACGGCGCACACCTCGAGTGATGCGCTGCGGCTCTTCGCGGTCGACCTCGCCGCGCCGGGCATCACCGTGCTCGAGGACACCTGGGTCGGCAGGGGACTGCCCTCGATCACGAGCGGTCCCGTTGACTTCCGCGGCGTGCCCGCGGTCGCGATCCGCGAGGACGACTGGTATTTCAACCGGCCGGGCTACGCCTGGGGCGGGATCGGCGTCGCCGCGTGCTGGTTCGGCGGCGCGGTCGGGATCGCCCGTCGGGTATTCCGCGGCGCGCAGGACTGGCCGGCGGACCAGATCGCACTCGCGCACCTCGGTGCGATCGACGTGACCCTGAGCGCGTGCGGAGGCGTCCTCGCGGCAGCGGCAGCGTCGATCGACGACGGCACCGCGACCGGACAGGCAGGGGCGCTCCTCGCGGCGAGGGTGCGGGGTCTCGTCGCGCGCTCGGTCGAGGAGGTCATCGCACGGGCCGGGCATGCGCTCGGCCCCTGGCCGCTCGCCTTCGAGGCCCGTCACTCGCAGCGGGTCGCCGACCTCGAGCTCTACGTGCGCCAGCACCACGCCGAACGCGACGAGGCCGCGCTCGGCGCCCTGCTCCTCGACGGCGGCCCGGTTCCCGGCGGCGGCCCCTCGCCCTGGTGAGCGGGGGCGTTTCGGCCGGCACAACAGCCCGCCACGACAGGGATCCCGCCCCGGTGGACGCACGGGGGTCCGATATGTCAGGATTCCGCCGTGACCACTCCACCGGAGCGCCGGATGCTGCTCGACACCGCTGCCCTGTACTTCCGCGCCTTCTACGGGGTGCCCGACACCGTGCGCGCGCCGAACGGCCAGCCGGTCAACGCCGTGCGCGGGCTGCTCGACATCATCACCCGGCTCGTCACCGAGTTCCCGCCTACTGAGATCGTGGCCTGCTGGGACGACGACTGGCGGCCGCAGTGGCGCGTCGACCTGATCCCGACCTACAAGACCCATCGGGTCGCCGCGGCTGTCGAGTCTCCCGCAGCGGATGCCCCCACCGCGACCGAGGACGTCCCCGACCTCCTCAGCGCGCAGATTCCGATCATCCGCGAGCTGCTCGCCGCGCTCGGAATCCCGGTGATCGGTGCCCCGCGGCACGAAGCAGACGACGTGATCGGCACCCTCGCCTCGCACGCGGACGTGCCCGTCGATGTCATCACCGGCGACCGCGACCTCTTCCAGCTCGTCGACGACTCCCGCGACGTGCGGGTGATCTACACCGGCCGCGGCATGGCCAGGCTGGAGACGCTCACCGATGCCGCGCTGCTTGCCAAGACCGGGGTCACCCCGGCGCAGTACGCCGACTTCGCGGCCCTCCGCGGCGACGCCTCCGACGGGCTTCCCGGGGTCGCCGGGGTGGGTGAGAAGACCGCAGCTACGTTGCTTGCCGATTTCGGCGACCTCGACGGGATCGTCGCAGCGGCCGCCGATCCGGCCTCGGCGCTGGCAGCGGGTGTGCGTGGCAAGATCATCGCCGCCGCCGACTACCTCACAGTCGCACCGACCGTCGTCAACGTCGTGCGCGACCTGAAGCTCCCGGCATTCGACGCCCGGATCCGCCCGAGCACCCCGGAGCAGGATGCCGAACTCGACCGTCTCTCCGCCGAATGGGGCCTCACGACCGCGATGAAGCGCGTGCGAACCGCCCTGTTCGCTCTCACCGAGCGGCGATGAGCGGCACTCCCGATACGCAGGCCAGAATCGGATGCCGGTGTAACCGCTGCCCAGTCTGGCGGAAGGGCCGCGTGCCGTTGGGCGCGATGTTGCGGTCAGCGGAGTCGGCGCGCTCGCCGTGACCGCCCGGCCAATATGAGCACGAGTCCGACGCCGAGCAGCGCGCCGGTTCCGATCAGAGCAGGGGCGATGTCGATTCCGGTCGCGGCAAGCTCCGTGACGGGCCCGGTCGTGCTCGGCGGAGTGGTGGCCGAGGGCGTCGGCGTGGCCGTGGTGGCGGCGTCTGCTGCGGCCTGGGCGGCTGCGGCCTCGGCGGCGGCCTGCGCCGCTGCGGCGGCCG
>NZ_SOFR01000009.1:0-71930 GCF_004402735.1 Cryobacterium sp. MDB1-18-1
ATTGTGCACGCTGTTGAGTTCTCAAGGATCGGACGCACCCGGCTTCAGGCCACACCGTAACCGGCTTAGTGGCTGTCGCTCCGAGGCAACTTGTCTAACCTAACCTCCCCCGCAGCCCCTGTCAAATCGGCCGGAACCCCGCTTCTCGACACGAAAACGCGTCCACAAAAGGAGTTCAACCAATCCGACAAAACTTACGGGAGGAAGACTTTCAAGCCTACGCCTCGCACATCCGAATCAAGGATTCGAGAGTGAGAAGAGCGTAAACTTCGGTCCCACGTGAGGCCGGAAAGCACTGCGGCTTTTCCGCACCTTTGGGGTACGTGAAGACATTACGTGCCCCCACCACCCCCGTCAAAACCCGCACCACCCCGGGCGTGTCACGCCCCTGCCCACGCCGCCCCCAGCATCCGCGAGAGTACGATTTTGGCCCTTAAACCGGAGGTTTAAGGGCCAAAATCGTACTCTCGCGGCGGGGACTGCTCGACGAAGACGCCGGGCAGGGACTACTCGACGAAGACGCCGGCCAGGGTCTTCTTGCCGCGGCGGAGCACGGCGACACCACCGGGGAGCACGGCCCCCTCGATGGTCTGGTCCTCGCTGAGGACCTTGACGTTGTTCAGGTACACCCCGCCCTGCTTGATCGCGCGCCGGGCCTCGCTCAGGCTCGTCGTGAGTCCGGTGTCCACGAGCAACTGCATGACAGGTGCGTGCGGGGCCGTTGTCGTGTT
Source organism: Cryobacterium sp. MDB1-18-1 (assembly GCF_004402735.1). Lineage (NCBI taxonomy): Bacteria > Bacillati > Actinomycetota > Actinomycetes > Micrococcales > Microbacteriaceae > Cryobacterium > Cryobacterium sp. MDB1-18-1. Next base: position 732 of record NZ_SOFR01000009.1, read on the forward strand.
GGGGAGTTCACGCAGGGCGGCCTCGAGGGTCTCCTCGTCGAGGTCGGCGAGGTCACCCTGGCCGAAGAGGGCCTGCGCGGCGTGGATGGCAGCATCCGTCGCCGCCCGCCCGTGCACGAGGCTCGTCACCGAGACGGCGAGGGTGCGCTGGGCGAGCCGCTTGAAGGGTTCCGTGGCAACCGATTCCTCGAGGCCCTCGATCTCGGCCCGCGTCAGGAACGTGAAGATCTTGAGGCGCAGGATCACATCGGCGTCGTCGGTGTTGAGCCAGAACTGGTAGAAGGCGTATGGGCTCGTCAGGGTGGGGTCGAGCCAGACGGCGTTGCCCTCGCTCTTGCCGAACTTGGTGCCGTCGCTGTTCGTGATCAGGGGTGTGCCGATGGCGTGCACGCTCGCACCCTCTGCCTTGCGGATCAGGTCCGTGCCGCTCGTGAGATTGCCCCACTGGTCGCTGCCCCCGGTCTGCAGCACGCAGCCGTGCGCGCGGAAGAGCTCGAGGAAGTCCAGGCCCTGCAGCACCTGGTAGCTGAACTCGGTGTAGCTGATGCCGGCGTCGGAGTTCAGCCGCGCGCTTACCGCATCCTTCTTGAGCATGGTGCCGACCCGGAAGTACTTGCCGATGTCGCGCAGGAAGTCGATCGCGCTGAGCGGACCGGTCCAGTCGAGGTTGTTCACCAGGGTGACGGGATTGTCGCCCTCCGCGCTCAGGAAGCGCGACACCTGCGCCTGCAGGTAGCCGACCCAGGTGCCGACGGTGTCCTTGGTGTTCAGCACCCGCTCCGCGGTGGGCCGCGGGTCGCCGATCAGACCGGTGGAACCGCCGACGAGGCCGAGCGGCCGGTGACCGGCGAGCTGCAGGCGGCGCATCAGCAGGAGCTGGACGAGATTTCCGAGGTGCAGGCTCGGCGCGGTCGGGTCGAACCCGCAATAGAAGGTGATCGGCTCCCCCGCGAGCAGCGCGCGCAGCTCGGCCTCGTCGGTCGACACCTGCACGAGGCCACGCCAGGAGATCTCCTCCCAGACATTCTCGAAGGTGACGTCGTTGGACTGCTGCTTGAGGATCACGGGATCTGACACGCAGCCCAGATTACCAGCGCGGCCGTGCCGGGCCGGGAGGACAGGCCTGAGCCTTTATCGTGAATAATTAAGTCTGAAGAATGAATATTCAGATATATAGCGTGTACGCTTACTTTATGCGGGCGAACTCCCGCGCTGCACAGGAATCGCACCGGAGGGCGCGCTCATGTTCGTGATCACCGCAGACCAGATCGACAGCCGCCACGACCGGGACCGGGCCGGCGAGATGATCGCCCGCCTCGCCGCCGACTTCGGCCCCGCCTTCCTCCTGCCGCCAGACCAGACCTCCGGCGACGAGATCCAGGCGCTGCTCACCGACGCCGCGACCGCGCTCGACGTCGTGTTCGCGCTGCACCGGTCGGGGCACTGGAGCATCGGCCTCGGCATCGGCCCGGTCCGGGTGCCGCTCCCCCACGCCACCCGGCAGGCCTCCGGCGCGGCATTCATCGCCGCGCGGGCCGCCGTGACGCGAGCCAAGAAAGCGGATGCCCGCTTCGCCCTCGACGCAGACGGGTCCGGGGCCACGGCGGCCGGGGCATCCGCCGGCCGGCCCCACCCCGGCTTGCCCGCTGGCGCACCGATTCTGGCCGGCGCCGAGGTCGAGGCGCTCATCGCGACCGTGCTCCTGCTCCGCCAGCGCCGCTCGCCGGAGGGCTGGGCGGCGGTCGACCTGCTGCGCGGCGGGCTCAGCCAGGTCGACATCGCCGCCCGGCTCGGGATCACGCCCGCCGCGGTGAGCCAGCGGATCAAGTCCTCGCTCTGGAGGGTCGAGGAGGCTGCACACCCCGCACTCGTTAGGCTCGTGGAAGACCTCGAGCAGACTTCGACAGAAACGGACACCGCCGGATGACGATCCAGTCCTTCCAGATCCTCGCCACGCTGTACTGGATGCTGCTGTTGCTCGTGACGATCGGCTCGCTTGTCTGCGCCGTGCTCGCGTTCCGGTGGCGGAAGCAGACCTTCGCGATCATCTCGGCGGGCGGCCTCGCCGGCGCCCTGCTGATCGCGGCGGCCCCCGCTCCGGGCGGCAGCGACACCTTCGGCGTCATCCTCGGACTGATCGCACTCGCCCTCGCCGTCGTCGGCGGCGGTCCGATGGCCCTGCTCGCACTCGACTTCGCCACCCACGATTCCGCGCGGCCCGGCCAGCACGGCGGCATCCTCGTCGACGACGGCGCGACGCCCGCAGCACCCGGCGCGGCCGGTGCCGTGCACGAGGTGCTCCGCGGCGGTCTCATGATCGGCATCCTCGAACGGCTCGCGGTCGCGGGGGCGATCCTCGCCGGGTTCCCCGAGGCGATCGCCGTCGTCGTCGCCATCAAGGGCGTCGGCCGGTTCACCGAACTCACCGAGGCCGAAACCCGTGAGCGCTTCATCATCGGCACCTTCGCGAGCCTGATCTGGGCCTGCGCGTGCGCCGCCCTCGTGAAGATCGCGACGAGCTGAGCGACTGCGTGCGCTGAGTTACGGCCCCTCTGCGCGATCGGGAGGGTGTTTTGTCGGTGACTCAAACCCCCGACGCGTTTCCAAGCTGCGGATGCCGCCGGTAGGGCGACACGGTCGGCTCGCCCGGGAGCCAGAATCGCCACGGGAACGCCACTCCCCCGCCTGGGCCGCTGACGCCGGTGCGCGGACCGGTGCGTACCGCAGGCGCGGGAATGGCGGGCAGGGTCAGCTCGAACGGCAGGGCGCCGAGATCGGCGCCGTCGTCGCCGAGCCCGATACCGAGGGCGATCGTGAGCCGCGCCGGTCCCCTGGCCAGATCGCCGTCGGTCTTCGAGGTCGTGCGGCGCGACCGGGCTTCGGCCAGTCCGTCGACGATCTCGCCTCCGCGGAGCAGGAGCGCTGACGCGGCACCCTCCGGGGAACAGACGATGTTGGCGCAGACGTGCATCCCATAGCTGAAATACGCGTAGAGGTGCCCGGGCGGGCCGTACATGGCCGCATTACGCCGGGTGCGACCCCGGAAGGCATGCGAGCCCGGGTCGGTTCCGTCGCCGAGGTAGGCCTCGACCTCGGTGATGCGCAGCGCGACCCCGCCGTGGCGGAGAACCGCACCGAGCACGAGCGGGGCGAGTTCGATCGCCGGCCGTGCGAGCAGCTCCCGGTCGAGGCTCACCGGCGGCGCCCGTCACGTCGCAGTTCCCGCGCGGCGTTCACCCGTGGCGCCCGCTAGAGCGCGAGTGCCGAGGCGAGCACGCGCACCCGGGCGACGAGCACGGCACGCTGCTCGGCAACGCGAACCGGGGCGGTGCCGCCCTGGCCGTCGCGACCCTCGACGGACCCGTGGATACTCAGCACGCTGCGCACCTCGGGGGTCAGGTGCGCGGAGATCGTGAGGAGCGCGTCATCGTCGACCTCGTGGAGTTCGAGTTCGTTCTGCTCGGCGTACTTCACGAGGAGCCCGGTGATCTCGTGCGCGTCCCGGAACGACACACGCTGCTTGACGAGCCATTCGGCGACATCGGTGGCCAGGGAGTAGCCCGCGGGGGCGAGTTCCGCCATCCGCTCGGTGTGGAAGGTCAGCGTCGCGATCATGCCGGCGAAGGCGGGCAGGAGCACCTCGAGGGTGTCGATCGAGTCGAAGACGGGTTCCTTGTCCTCCTGCAGGTCGCGGTTGTACGCGAGCGGGAGACCCTTGAGGGTCGTGAGCAGGCCGGTGAGGTTGCCGATCATGCGACCGGACTTGCCGCGGGCGAGTTCGGCGATGTCGGGGTTCTTCTTCTGCGGCATGATCGAGGACCCGGTCGAGTACGCGTCGTCGAGGGTGACGAAACCGAATTCGCGGGTGTTCCAGAGGATGATCTCCTCGGCGAGGCGGGAGATGTCGATGCCGATCTGGGCGGTGATGTACGCGAACTCGGCGACGAGGTCGCGGCTCGCGGTTCCGTCGATCGAGTTCTCGACGACGTGGCCGAAGCCGAGGTCGGTCGCGACGAGCCGGGCGTCGAGGCCGAGGGTGTTCCCGGCCAGCGCGCCGGAACCGTACGGCGAGTAGTCCGCGCGCTTGCCCCAGTCGGTGAAGCGTTCGAGGTCGCGCACGAGCGGCCAGCAGTGCGCGAAGAGGTGGTGGGCGAGGAGCACCGGCTGCGCATGCTGCAGGTGGGTGCGCCCGGGCATGATCGCGGTCTCGTTGGCCTCGGCCTGGGCGGCGAGGGCGTCGATCACCGTGATCAGGTGCACGGAGATGCTCGCGGCCTTGTCGCGGAGCAGCATCCGGATCAGGGTGGCGACCTGGTCGTTCCGGCTGCGCCCGGCGCGGAGCTTGCCGCCGAGCGGGGCGCCGACGATGTCGATCAGGCCGCGTTCGAGGGCGGAGTGCACGTCCTCGTCGCTCTCGGCAGGCTGGAAGCTTCCATCGTTGATGGCGGCGTCGAGCCGGTCGAGCCCGGCGATCATGGCGGCGAGTTCTTCGGCGCTCAGGTAACCAGCGGCGGCCAGGGCACGGGCGTGAGCCCGGGAACCCCGGATGTCGTATGGCGCGAGTGGCCAGTCGAACTGGGTCGACTTGCTCAACCGTGCGAGCTCGGGGCTCGGTCCCCCGGCGAAGCGGCCACCCCAGAGGGCGCCCGCCTCACCGGCGCGGTTGACCGGAGAATCGCCTGTCATGCTCCGGACCCTACTTGCCGGCCAGGTCGCGGCGTGCGGAGATCTTGCTCGGCAGCGACCACAGCTCGATGAACCCCTTGGCCATGCTCTGGTCGAAGGTGTCTCCGGTGTCGTAGGTGGCGAGGTTGAAGTCGTAGAGGCTCTGCGGGCTCGTGCGGCCGGTGACGACCGCGGTGCCGGCGTGCAGCTTGAGGCGGATGTCGCCGGTCACGTACTTCTGCGTCTCGTCGATGAACACGTCGAGGGCACGCTTGAGGCCGGAGAACCAGAGCCCGTCGTAGACGAGTTCTGCCCACTTGGCCTCGACGCCGCGCTTGTAGCGGGCGAGGTCGCGTTCGATGGTCATGTTCTCGAGCTCTTCGTGCGCGGCGATGAGGGCGATGCCGGCGGGGGCCTCGTAGACCTCGCGGCTCTTGATGCCGACGAGGCGGTCTTCGACCATGTCGATCCGGCCGACGCCCTGGTCGCCGGCGAGCTTGTTCATGATCTCGATGGCCTGCAGAGGCGTGACGGGCTTGCCGTCGATCGCGACGGGGACGCCCTGGTCGAAGCGGATGACGACCTCGGTCGCGTCCCGCGTGACCGTGGGGTCCTGGGTGTACGTGTAGAGGTCCTCGATCGGCGCGTTCCACGGGTCTTCGAGGAAGCCGGTCTCGACCGCGCGGCCGTAGACGTTCTGGTCGATCGAGTACGGGCTCTTCGCGGACTGCTTGATCGGCAGGTTGTGCTCCGCGGCGTAGATGATGGCCTTGTCGCGGGTCAGCGCGAAGTCCCGGACCGGGGCGAGGGAGATCAGGTCGGGAGCGAGCGCGGCGACGGCGGCCTCGAACCGGACCTGGTCGTTGCCCTTGCCGGTGCAGCCGTGGGCGACGCTGTCGGCGCCGAGCGCCTTGGCGGTGGAGGCGAGGTACTTGGCGATCAGCGGGCGGCTGAGCGCGGAGACGAGCGGGTAGCGCTTCTGGTACAGCGCGTTGGCCTTGAGGGCCGGGACGATGTAGTCGTTGGCGAATTCGTCCTTCGCGTCGACGACGATGGCCTCGACGGCGCCGCAGTCGAGCGCACGCTGGCGGATGGCCTCCATGTCTTCGCCGTCCTGTCCGACGTCGATGGCGAGTGCTACGACCTCCTTGCCGGTCGCATCCTTCAGCCAGCCGATGCCGACCGAGGTATCCAGTCCACCGGAGTATGCGAGCACAACACGTTCAGCCATGGTTCTCCCTCTAAATATCTACTAAGTCTCAGTTTACGGGTTGGTGTTGTGGCCGAGCAGCCAGACCAGCAGCGCCTTCTGCGCGTGCAGGCGGTTCTCGGCCTCATCCCAGATGATGCTCTGCGGCCCGTCGATGACGTCCGCGGTGACCTCGTAACCGCGGTCGGCGGGGAGGCAGTGCATGAAGAGCGCGTCGGGCTTGGCGCGGGCGAGCAGCGCGCTGTCGACGCGGTAGGCGCCGAGGGAGGCGACGCGTGCGGCCTTCTCCTCCTCGAAACCCATCGACACCCAGGTGTCCGTGACGACGACGTCGACGCCGGTGACCGCTTCCGCGGGGTCGGTGTAGAGGGTGATCGAGCCGCCGGTCTTCGCGGCGATGGCCTCGGCATCCGCCAGCACCTGCGGCTGCGGGGTGTAGCCGGCCGGGGAGGCGACACGGATGTGCATGCCTGCCGTCGCGCTGGCGAGGAGGTAGGAGTGCGCCATGTTGCAGGCGCCGTCGCCGAGGAAGGTCAGGGTGAGGCCGGCGAGCTCGCCGCGGTGTTCGCGGATGGTGAGCAGGTCGGCGAGGAGCTGGCAGGGGTGGAAGTCGTCGGAGAGCGCGTTGACGACGGGCACGGTGGTGCCGAGGGCCATCTCCTCGAGGCCGGCCTGGCCGTAGGTGCGCCAGACGATCGCGGCGACCTGGCGTTCGAGCACGCGGGCGGTATCGCCCGCGGTCTCCTTGCCCCCGAGCTGGCTGTTGGCGGTGCTGATGATCAGCGGGCTTCCGCCGAGGTCGGCGATGCCGACGGCGAAGGACACCCGGGTGCGGGTCGACGACTTGTCGAAGATCACGGCGACGGTCTGGGGGCCCGCGAGGGGTTTCGCCTGGAATCGGTCGCGCTTGAGCTCAACGGCCAGGTCGAGGATCTCGGCTTGTTCGGCCGGGGAGATGTCGTCGTCGCGCAGGAAATGGCGGGTCACGGGGTCACTTTCGCTGGAATGGGGGATTCTTCAGCCTAGAGGCTGGCCAGGGCGAGCCCGAATCGGCGCCCGAATTCGGCCAGCTCGGCCTCGCCGACGATGAGGGGCGGCGCGAGCCGGATGGTGGACTCGTTTGCGGCGTTGATGATGAGGCCGGCCTCGAGGGCCGCGTCGGCGAGCTTCAGGGCCACGGGCTCGGCGAGTCCGATTCCGAGCAGCAGGCCGCGGCCCCGCACCTCGAGGATGTGCGGGGAGTCGAAGCCGAGGATCAGGTCGCGGAGCTGCTCGCCGCGGCGGGCGGCGTTGGCGACGAGGCCGTCCCGCTCGATGATGCCGAGCACGGTGTTGGCGGTCGTGGTCGCGAGCGGGTTCCCGCCGAAGGTCGAGCCGTGCTGGCCGCGCTGGAACAGCTCGGACGTCGCACCGAAGGTGACGAGGGCGCCGATCGGTACCCCGCCGCCGATGCCCTTGGCGATCGAGATCGCATCGGGCAGGATGCCGTCGTGCTGGTACGCGAACCAGTCTCCGGTGCGTCCGGCACCGGTCTGCACCTCGTCGAGGATGAGCAGGACCCCGTGCCGGGTGCAGAGCTCTCGGGCGCGGCGCAGGAAGCCGTCCGGCAGGTCGATGACGCCGGCTTCCCCCTGCACGGGCTCGAGGAATAGGGCGGCGACGGTGTCGTCGATCGCGGCCTCGAGAGCCTCGAAGGTCGCGTGGATGTGCTCGACGCCGCCGGGCACCGGCAGGAACGGCGCCCGCATGGCGGGCTTGCCTGACAGGGCGAGGGCGCCCATGGTGCGGCCGTGGAAGGACTCGTGCAACGAGAGGATGCGGGTGCGCGGCCGACCGGGCTCACTCCCGATATTGAGGCGGGCGAGTTTGAAGGCCGCCTCGTTGGCCTCGGCGCCCGAGTTGCAGAAGTAGACGCGGCCGGCCGGGCCGGCCCCGGTGATGCGCTTGAGCCGTTCGGCGAGCTCGATCTGCGAGGGGGACGCGAAGTAGTTGGAGATGTGCGCGAGGGTGCCGACCTGGGCTGACACGGCGGCGACCAGCTCGGGGTGGGCGTGCCCGAGGGAGTTGACGGCGATGCCCGCGAGGAAGTCGAGGTATTCGGTGCCGTTCTCGTCCCAGACGTAACAGCCGGCGCCGCGGACGAGCATCGCGCGCGGCGGCGCGAAGGTGAGCATCATCGCCGCGGTGTATCGGTCACGCCAGCCCTCGCTGCGTTCCGCGAGCGTGGCCGCGTCGGTCGTGCCCGCGTAGGTTGCCGGTGAGTCGGTGATCGTTTCGCCTGTCATTCTCAAATCCGTCGTGTCGGTGGTGTGGTGCGGTTGGGCTCAGTTCGCCCGGGGTACTACTTCGGTGCCGATCCCGCTCCCGGTGAAGACCTCGAGCAGGATCGAGTGCGGCACGCGCCCGTCGATGATGGCCGCCTTGGCGACGCCGCCCTCGACGGCGTCGAGGCAGGCGGTCATCTTGGGGATCATCCCGGATTCCAGGTCGGGCAGCAGGGCGCGGAGCTCGGGCACTTCGATGATCGAGACGAGGGAGTCCCGGTTCGGCCAGTCGCTGTAGAGCCCGGCGACATCGGTGAGGATGACGAGCTTCTCGGCCCCGAGCGCGATGGCGAGGGACGCGGCGGCGGCGTCGGCGTTGATGTTCAGGGACTGGCCCGGGACATCCGTGTCTGGCGCGATCGAGGAGATCACCGGGATGCGGCCGGCGTCGAGCTGGGCGTGCACGGCCTCTGGGTCGACGCCGATCACGTCGCCGACGAGGCCGAGGTCGACCTCCTCGCCGTCGATCATCGTGCCGCGGCGGCGGCCCTGGAAGAGTCCGGCGTCCTCGCCGGAGAGGCCGGCCGCGAGGGGGCCGTGCTCGTTGATGTGGCTGACGACCTCGCGGTTGATCTGGCCGGTGAGCACCATCCGCACGACGTCCATCGCCTCGGGGGTCGTCACGCGGTAGCCGCCGCGGAATTCGCTCTGGATGCCGAGGCGGTCGAGCATCGCCGAGATCTGCGGGCCGCCTCCGTGCACGACGACGGGGCGGAGGCCGGCATAACGCAGGTAGACCATGTCCTCGGCGAAGCTGCGCTGCAGCGCCTCGCTGACCATGGCGTTGCCGCCGAACTTGACGACGATGATCTTGTCGTGGAAGTGCTTGAGCCAGGGCAGCGACTCGATCAGGGTCTCGGCCTTGACCGCGGCCTCGGCCCGGGTGTTCGACTCGGCCTCGGTCGTGTCGACCTCTGCGTCGCTCGCGTGCGTTCCGGTGCCGGTGTCCGCGAGCGGATGCCGGTGCGAGGCCTTGCCGTGCGTGTGACGGGTCAACTCGAGTACGCGCTGTTCTCTTCGACGTAGGCGTGCGTGAGGTCGTTGGTCCAGATCGTCGCTTCCGCGTCCCCCGCGTGCAGGGTGATCAGCACCGTGACGGAGCGTGGCGTGAGGTCGACGAGTTCGCGGGGCTGGTCCGGCTCCCCCGCGGTGCAGACCTGCACCCCGTTGATCGTGACGTCGATGTTGTACGGGTCGAAGGCGGCATCCGTCGTGCCGACGGCGGCGAGCACGCGGCCCCAGTTCGGGTCGTTGCCGAAGATGGCGGTCTTGAACAGGTTGCTGCGGGAGACAGCGCGGGCCACGGTGACGGCGTCGGCTTCGGTCTCGGCGTTGCGCACGGTGATGGCGACGTCGTGGGCGCTGCCCTCCGCGTCGGCCTGCAGCTGCAGGGTGAGGTCCTGGCAGATCGCGGTGAGCGCGGCGGCGAATTCGGCTTCGTCCGGCGCGATGCCGCTCGCGCCAGAGCCGAGCAGGCTCACGGTGTCGTTGGTCGACATGCATCCGTCGGAGTCGAGGCGGTCGAAGGTGATCCGGGTCGCGACCCGGAGCGCCCTGTCGAGCTGGGCGGAGTCGAGGACGGCGTCGGTCGTGATCACGACGAGCATTGTCGCGAGGCCGGGGGCGAGCATGCCTGCGCCCTTGGCCATCCCGCCGATCGACCAGCCGGCCGGCGCGGTCACGGCGGACTGCTTCGGAGTGGTGTCGGTCGTCATGATGGCCCTGGCGGCGGACAGGCCCGCTTCGGCGGACGTCGAGTCGTCCGTGCGCAGGGCGAGGGTGGCGTCCCAGATGCCTGCGGTGATCTTGTCCAGGTCGAGCTGTTCGCCGATCAGGCCGGTCGAGCAGACGAGCACCTCCCCGGCGGACACGCCGAGGCGGTCACCGACGGCCTCCGCGGTCGCATGGGTGGTCTGGAAGCCGATGCTGCCGGTGTAGCAGTTCGCACCGCCCGAGTTGAGCACGATCGCGCGGACGCTGCCGCCGCGCATGACCTGCTGGCTCCAGATCACCGGGTTCGCCTTGCAGCGATTGCTCGTGAACACGGTCGCGGCACTGGCGAGCGGGCCGAGGTTCTGCACGACGGCGAGGTCGAGTCCGCCGGACTTCTTGAGGCCGGCTGTGACGCCGGCTGCCGCGAATCCGGCGGGGGTTGTGACGCTCACGGGGCGACTCCATTCATGCTGAGGCCCAGGGTCTCGGGCAGCCCGAGGGCCAGGTTTGCGGATTGGATCGCGGCACCGGCGGTGCCCTTGGCGAGGTTGTCGACGGCGGTCACCGTGACGACGCGGCCGACGGCCTCGTCGACGGCGAGGCCGATCAGTGCGGTGTTGGCGCCGAGCACGTCGCTCGTGCGGGGGAAGTGTCCGGCCGGGAGCAGGTGCACAAACGGTTCGTCTGCGTATGCGCTCTCCCAGGCTGCGCGCACCGCGGCTGCGGAGGTGCCGGGCACGAGGCGCGCCGTCGCCGTCGCGAGGATGCCGCGGGACATCGGCACGATCACGGGCGTGAAGGAGATGGTCGGATTCACGGCGCCCGCCCAGCGCAGGCTCTGCTGGATTTCGGGAATGTGCCGGTGGGTGCCGCCGACCGCGTACGGGTTGGCGGATCCGAGCACCTCTGCGGCGAGGTTCGGGACTTTGAGGCTCTTGCCCGCACCCGATGGTCCGACGGCGAGCACGGCGACGAGGTCGGCCGGTTCGATCACGCCGGCGTGGATGCCGGGCGCGAGGGCCAGTGCGACCGTGCTCGCGTTGCACCCGGGCGCGGCGATCCGGCGGGCTCCGACCAGGCGGGAGCGCTGCTTGCCGCCACCGGGGATCGGGAGTTCGGGGACGCCGTACGCCCACGAGCCGAAGTAGTCGCCGCCGTAGAACGCCGCCCAGTCCGCTGCATCCTCCAGCCGGTGGTCCGCGCCGCAGTCGATCACGAGCGTGTCGGGCGACAGCTCCGCGCTCAGGGCACCGGATGCCCCGTGCGGCAGGGCGAGGAAGACGACGTCGTGCCCGGCGAGGTTGACGGCGTTCGTGTCCACGAGGGTGAGGTGCGCGAGGCCGCGAAGGTGCGGTTGCACGTCGATCAATCGCTGGCCCGCGTTGCTGTGCGCGGTCACCGTGCGCACCTCGAATTCAGGGTGTCCGGCGAGCATTCGCAGCAATTCTCCGCCCGCGTAACCGCTCGCGCCTGCAATTGCTACCGAAAAAGCCATGTGACAAACCTATCGCGCTGCCCCGCGCCCCCGGGAATCCGGGCGACATCGGGCCGGTTCCCGCCGGCATCCGCACCCGGAGACCCGAGCGCACGTCAGCTGCGCACGCAAGAAAGTTGCGCGCCACCTCCGCCGCTACGCGCCAATCGCGCCCGATCGCGTGCCATTTCCGCCGTTTCGCGCCAGGCATGCCTGGCGCGAAACGGCGCACGTGACGCGCACCCCGGAGTCTTACTCGCGGAGGGTCGCGTCGAAGCGGGCGGCCGCGACGGCCACGCCGGCGAGCTTCGCGTCGCTCGCTTCCGCGGCGGTCAGGGTGCGGTCGGGGGCCCGGAATCGCAGCGCGAACGTCAGCGACTTGCGGCCGGGCTCGATCCCGGTGCCGCGGTAGTCGTCGACGAGCTCGATGTGGTCGAGCAGCGCGCCGGCCCCTTCAGCCACTGCCGCGAGCACCTCGGCTGCGGGCACCGTGGCGCTGACGACGAGCGAGAGGTCCTGGGTCGCTGCGGGCATCGTCTTGATCGGTGCGGCGTGCAGTTCGGAACCGGCCTGGGCGAAGACGTCGGAGAGGGTGATCTCGGCGACGGCGACCACGGCGGGCAGGTCGAAGCCGGTCGCGACGGCGGGCAGCAGTTCGCCCGCGAAGCCGACGCTCAGCTCCCCGTCTGCGGTGGCGACGAACAACTCGGCGGTGCGGCCGGGGTGCATCGCCGGGTGCACTCCCTGGCGCACCAGGATCGGCACGCCGGTCGCGAGCGCGACCTGCTGCACGGCGGCGAGGGCGTCCTGCCAGCCTGCGGCGATCGGCGCCCGGCCGGGCTGGTGCCGCACGGTGTTCCCGGTGAGAGCGACGGCGACGGAGTACGGCTGCGGCGGGATGCCCGCGTTGAGCTCGGCCTCGAGTGCCGTGCTGGGGCGGGTGGCACCCGCCGGTACGACGAGGCTGCCGTAGCGGATGCCCGCCACCGGCCGGAAGACGAGTCCCTGTTCGAAGACGGCCAGGTCGGTGATCCCGCGAGAACGGTTGCGGTGCGCGATCCGCAGCAGGCCAGGGAGGATCGAGGTGCGCAGGAAAGGCGCCTCGCCGTCGAGCGGATTGGCTACGCGGATCTGGGGGACCTCGGCGACGGCGGGGATGCCGGCGGCGGCACCGGCGGCATCCGTCGTGGTCGCGAGCGGTGCGAAGAGGCGGTTGTCGGCCTCGGATACGAACGGGTAGGCGAGCACCTCGGTGTGGCCGGTGGCCGCGAGGGTCTGCGCGACCGTGCGGCGCAGGCGCTGCACGAGGGTCAGGCCGCGGCCGGGCGGGGCGACCGGGAGCACAGAGGGGATGCTGTCGTAGCCGACGATGCGGGCGACCTCCTCTGCGAGGGTCCACTTGTCGGTGAGGTCGGGGCGCCAGGTCGGCGGGGTCACCGAGAGTCCGGTCGGGGTTTCGACGAGCAGGCCGCCGATCTCGGCGAGGGCTGAGCGCTCCTCGTCGTCCGAGTAGGTGCGCCCTATCAAGCCGGAGATGAAGTCGCGCGGGAGCTCGATCGCGACGGGCGGCACGGAGGAGTCGAGCGCGGAGCCGAGGCCGTCCGCGGTTCCGCCGGCGAGGTCGACGAGCAGCTGCACGACGCGGGCAGCTGCCACGGCGGCGACCTGAGGGTCCACTCCGCGTTCGAAGCGACGGGAGGCCTCGCTCGGGAGCTTGTGGCGGCGGGCGCTGCGGGCGATCGACACCGGGTCGAAGTTCGCGGCCTCGATGAGCACGTTCGTGGTGGATGCACCGATCTCGGTGCTGCGGCCGCCCATCACGCCGGCGAGGCCGATGGCACCGGACTCGTCGGTGATCAGGAGGTCCTCGGAGTGCAGGGCGCGCACGACGCCGTCGAGGGTCGTGAGCTTCTCCCCCGGTTCCGCCCGGCGCACCAGGATGCCGCCGGCGAGGGCGTCGAGGTCGTAGCCGTGCAGCGGCTGGCCGAGTTCGAGCATGACGTAGTTGGTCACGTCGACGACGAGCGAGATGGACCGCATGCCCGCGAGGGCGAGCCGGGTGATCATCCAGGCCGGAGTGGGCCGGGACGGGTCGACGCCGCGCACGGCGCGGGTCACGAAGACGCTCGCGCCCACGCGACCGCGGATGGGGGAAGCGTCGGCGAGCGTGACGGGGAAATCAATCGTGGAAACCGCGGTCACCGTCGCGAGGGCGGGGTCGCGGAAGGCGGCCCCTGTCGCGTGCGAGTATTCGCGGGCGATGCCGCGGATCGAGAACGCGTAGCCGCGGTCGGGGGTCACGTTGACCTCGACGGCGGTGTCGTCGAGTCCGAGGAGGGCGATCGCGTCGGTGCCGACCGGGGCGTCGTCGAGGCCGAGGTTCTTCAGGAGCAGAATGCCATCGTGCTCGTCGCCGAGGCCGAGCTCGCGGGCCGAGGCGATCATGCCGTCGGAGACGTGGCCGTAGGTCTTGCGGGGCGCGATCGGGAACGGGCCGGGGAGCACCGCGCCGGGCAGGGTCACGACGACCTTGTCGCCGACGACGAAGTTGTGGGCGCCGCAGACGATGCCGTGCACGGCGGGGCCGCCGTCGGCCGCGGTTTCGTCGCCGGGCGCGACGCGCACCTGGCACCAGTTGATGATCTTGCCGTTGGTCTGCGGCTCTCCGACGAACTCGAGCACCTCGCCGACGACGATCGGGCCGGTCAGCTCGAAGCGGTGGATCTCTTCTTCTTCGAGGCCGACGCTCACGAGGGCGGCGTGTACGGCTTCGGGGGTCGTGCCGGGTTCGAGGTCGACGAATTCGCCGAGCCAGCTCAGGGGAACGCGCATCAGACGGTCATCCCGTACTGCTGGCTGAACCGTGCGTCGCCTTCGACCATGTCGTGCATATCCTTCACATCGTTGCGGAACATCAGTGCTCGTTCGACGCCGACGCCGAACGCGAAGCCAGAGTAGACCTCGGGGTCGATCCCCGCGGAGCGGAGCACGTTGGCGTTGACCATGCCGCAGCCGCCCCACTCGATCCAGCGCGCGCCGCCCTTGAAGGTCGGGTGCCAGACGTCGAGCTCGGCGCTCGGTTCGGTGAACGGGAAGTAGTTCGGCCGCAGCCGTACCTTCGCCTCCGGGCCGAAGAGGGCCTGCACGAAGTGGTCGAGGGTGCCGCGGAGGTGCGCCATCGTGAGCCCCTTGTCGACGGCGATGCCCTCGATCTGGTGGAACACGGGAGTGTGGGTCGCATCGAGCTCGTCGGTGCGGTACACCCGGCCGGGCGCGACGACGTAAACCGGCAGCTCGCGGGAGAGCAGGGCGCGCATCTGCACGGGCGAGGTGTGCGTGCGCAGCACGAGGTGCGCCTCGGGCGGGTCGATGAAGAAGGTGTCCTGCATCGCGCGCGCCGGGTGGTCCTCGTCGAAGTTGAGCGCGTCGAAGTTGAACCACTCGCTTTCGAGCTCGGGGCCTTCCGCGACCTCCCAGCCCATCGCGACGAAGACGTCGGCGACGCGTTCCTGCAGCAGGGCGAGCGGATGCCGCGCCCCGGCGTGCCAGGTCGACGCCGCTGCCGTGACATCCACCGTTTCGGCGGCGAGCTGTGCGGCGGCCTCTGCCGCGCCGATCTCCGCCTCGCGGGCGGAGAGGGCCTGGTTGACCCGGGCCCTGGCCTGGCCGACGAGCTTGCCGGCCGCCGCCTTCTGCTCCTTCGACACCGAACGCATCAGTGCGTTCAGGCGGGAGAGCGGAGACGCCTCACCGGCGTGTTCGCTCCGGGCCGCCTTGAGGGCGGACGAGTCGGCGGCGGCGGATATGGCGGCCAGGGCGGCGGTGACCGCCGCGGTCACGGCCGCTTCGGAGATTTCGGCCGGTGCGGGGTTTTCGGTGGATTCAGACACAAGTCCCAAGTTTAGTGCGTGGGCTTCGAACCGCTCCGCCGGGCGATCCGCCGGGCCAGCCACGACAGCGACAGGTTCATCGCGAGGTAGATGACGAGCACGACGAAGAAGAAGGAGAAGGAGTATCGGTTGCCGAAGAAGTTGGTCAGGTCGCGCATGCTGCGCAGGAGCTCGGAGTATCCCACCACGAAGGCGAGCGAGGTGTCCTTGAGCAGCACGACGAGCTGGGCGATGATGATCGGCAGCATCTGCCGGAAAGCCTGCGGGAATTCGATCCGGAGTCGCGTCGCGATGGGGGTCAGGCCGATCGCGAGACCGGCTTCGCGCTGGCCGCGTGGGAGCGCCTTGATACCGGCCCGGAGGGCCTCGCCGATGATCGCGCCGTTGTAGACGGCGAGGGCGGCGACGCCGGCCCAGAACGATCCGGTCGAGAAGACGAGCAGGACGAACAGCATCATCAGCAGCACGGGCATGCCGCGAAAGAATTCGAGGACGACCGTGGTGGGCACCCGGATCCAGGCCGTGTCGGAGGCGCGGCCGAAGGAGAACAGCACACCGAGGACGAGGGCGAGGACGGCCGCGACACCGGCCATTTCGAGGGTCGCGAGCGCGCCGCGGCCGAGCGAGCGCCAGACCTCGAGGTCGTTGAAGACGTCCCAGCGGCTCAGATCCCAGAGTCCGGGCTGCACGGCGCCGTTGGCGCTCGCCTTCGGGGCTCCCAGGGCGAGCACGAGGGCGACGACACCGACGGCGATCACGGCGACGCCGACGTAGGAGATGATGCGGGACATCCGCCGGGCCTTGGGGCCTGGCGCATCGTAGAGGACCGAGGTCATCGGAGCACCGCCACTCTCTTCTCGACCCGGCCGGCGATGATGCCGAGGGTCACGGTGATCAGCAGGTAGAAGACGGCCACCGCGAGCAGGATTGCGAGGACCTGGTCGCCGCGGTCGTTGGTGACCTGGCGGGCGGCGCCGAAGAGTTCGAAGACGAAGAAGGCGCCGGCGACGGAGGTGTTCTTCGCGAGGGCGATGAACACGTTGATCAGGGGCGGCACGACCATCCGCAGCGCCTGCGGCAGGATCACGAAGGCGAGCGACTGGCCGAAGCCGAGCCCGATGCTGCGGGCGGCCTCGGCCTGGCCGACGTGCACGCCGTTGATACCGCTGCGCACGGCTTCGGCGACGAACGGCGAGGTGTAGACGGTGAGGCCGATCGCTGCGAGCGTGAAGTAGCCGGGCGAGAACTGCAGGTATGGCAGCAGGAACGCGCAGAAGAAGAGGATCAGGGTCAGGGGTGTGTTGCGGATGATCTCGGTGTAGACCGTGGCGAAGCCGCGGAACGAGCCGATGGGCGAGATGCGCAGGCCGGCAACGATCAGGCCGAGAATGAGTGCGCCCACCCCGGAGATGACGAGCAGGCCGAGGGTGTTTCGAAAGCCTTCGAGGAAGACCGGCAGGTTATCGATGACTGCGTCCATGCCTCAACTCCTCTTCTATGTCTGTGTCTGTGGGTGTCGGTGGGTGCATTCGAACGCGAGGCCGGGCGGATGCCGCATCAGGCATCCGCCCGGCGTCGCGCGGGTTCTAGTAGCGGTTGATGGTCGGCGGGGTGGGGGTGTCGAGGACCTTGCCTGCGGTGGCCTCCCAGGCCGCTGCCCAGGTTCCGTCGGTGAAGGAGGCGTCCAGGGTGTCGTTGATGAAGGCGCGGAATTCGGTGTCGTCCTTCTTCAGCCCGATGCCGTACGGCTCCTTGGTGAATGGCTTGCCGACGACCTCGAATTCGCCGGAGTTCTGGTCGGCGAGACCGGCGAGGATGACGTTGTCGGTCGTGACCGCGACGACTTCACCGCTGCGCAGCGGGCCGAGGCAGTTGGAGTAAGTGTCCGTCGCGATCACGTTGGTCGTGTACGCGGCGATGTTCTTCTCCGAGGTCGAGCCGCTCACGGTGCAGACCGGCTTCCCAGTGAGGTCTTCTGGCCCGGTGATCTTGTTCGGGTTCCCGGCGAGCACGAGCAGGTCCTGTCCGGCTTCGTAGTACGGGCCGGCGAAGGAGACGACCTCCTTGCGCTTGTCGTTGATCGTGTAGGTCGCGATGACGATGTCGACCTGGCCGTTCGTGATGAACGGTTCCCGGTTGGCCGACACGGTCTCGACCCAGTTGATCTTGTCCGCTGCGATGCCGAGCTTGGCCGCGATGAGCTTGCCGATCTCGACGTCGAATCCGACGGGGCCGTTCGGGCCCTTGAGTCCGAACAACGGCTGGTCGAACTTGGTGCCGATGGTGATCTTGCCTGCTTCGGCGAGCTTGGCCATGGTCGTGCCCGGCGCGAACGTCGGGGTGGCGGCGACGGGGGCCGCAGAGGGGGATGCACCGGAGTCGGTGCAGGCGCTGAGCGTGAGAACGCTCGCGAGGGCAATGGCAGAAATCACTAGACCTTTATTGAGTCGCATGGTGTCCTCCTGGGTGCTGTGTGCGGGGATCGCCGGTCGTGTGACCGGCAAGTACTGCGGGAAGAGGATCCTCAGTGCGCGAGGATCTTCGAAAGGAAGTCTTTGGCGCGGGTGGTCTGCGGGTTGGTGAAGAAACGGTCCGGGGTCGATTCCTCGACGATCTCGCCCTCGGCCATGAAGATGACCCGGTTGGCGGCCCTGCGGGCGAAGCCCATCTCGTGGGTGACCACGATCATGGTCATTCCGTCGTTGGCGAGATCGATCATGACCTCGAGAACCTCGTTGATCATTTCGGGGTCGAGTGCGCTCGTCGGCTCGTCGAGGAGGATGACCTTGGGTTCCATGGCAAGGGCCCTGGCGATCGCGACGCGCTGCTGCTGGCCGCCGGAGAGCTGGGCGGGCATCTTGTGGGCCTGGTCGGCGACGCCGACCCGCTCGAGGAGGGCCATCGCCCGGGTCTCGGCGTCGGCCTTGGACAGCCCGCGCACCTTGATCGGCCCGAGGGTGACGTTCTGCAGCACCGTCATGTGCGCGAACAGGTTGAACGCCTGGAAGACCATGCCGACGTCTGCCCGCAGCCGGGCCAGGCCCCTGCCCTCTTCGGGAAGGGCCTGACCGTCGATCGTGATGACGCCGGAGTCGATCGTCTCGAGGCGATTGATCGCCCGGCAGAGCGTGGACTTGCCCGACCCGCTCGGGCCGATGACGACGACGACCTCGCCACGGGTGACGACGGCGTTGATGTTCTTGAGGACGTGCAGCTCGCCGAAGTGCTTGTTGACATCGGTAACGACCACGAGGGGCTCGCCCCGACGCACCGTGATGTTCGACGTAGCCGGCGTGGGATCTGTAGGCTCCATATCCCCCAATCTAGGGGAAATTGTTAGCAGCGCAAACCAATCCGCACGCCGGCGGGCCCGGTTCCCGCGACTAGCTGCGCTGCGCGAAGGCGCTTTCGTACAGGCAGACGGATGCCGCGGTCGCGAGGTTCATCGATTCGGCGTGGCCGTAGATCGGCACGGTGATCGAGCGGTCGACGAGGGCCAGGTCCTCATCGGTCAGGCCGCGGGCCTCGTTGCCGAACAGCCAGGCTGTCGGCGCGAGAAGGAGTCCCTCATTGCGGGCGGCGAGCAGGTCGGTGCCCTTGATGTCGGCGGCGAAGATCTGGAGGCCGGCGAAGCGGGCGCGCTCGCGGACGTCGTCAAGGGTGACGCCGACGGCGACGGGCAGGTGGAAGATCGAGCCCGTGGACGAGCGCACGACCTTGGGGTTGTAGAGGTCGACGCTGCGACCGGTGAAGATCACGGCGTCGGCGCCGGCGGCATCCGCTGCCCGGATGATCGTGCCGGCGTTGCCCGGGTCGCGCACCTCTTCGAGGATCGCGATGAGCTTCGGTTCCTTGGCGAAGATCTCCTTGACCGAGGTGGGGAACTGGTGGCAGACCGCGACGAAGCCCTGCGGGGTGACGGTGTCCGCCATCGTCTCGAGGACCTGCTCGGTGACGAATTCGACGTCGACGCCCGCATCGACGGCGGTTTCGGCGATCTCGGGGTGGCGCTCGAGGGCCGTCGGGGTTGCGTACAGCTCGACGACGAGCTCCGGACGGAAGTTCAGGGCCTCGGCGACGGCCTGCGGGCCCTCGAGAAGGAACAGCCCGGTCTCGGAGCGCGCGGCCCGGTTCGACAGCTTCGCAACGGCCCGCACGCGCGGAGAACGGGGATTATCTAACATGCTCCCAGCCTACTTGCCGGGGCTGTGGCGGCGCGGTTGCCGCGCTGACAGCCGGCCATAGCCATCTCATAGCGCCGGCATAGCTGGCCCATGGACGCACTCGGCAAGCTCAAAGGATCAACCTTTGGAGGAGCCATGACCGGCCACATCGTTCCGGGTCACGTGACCCGCCCACCCGTATCCGTGCCGCGCACATCCGGCGCGACCACAGGGTCCAGCACGTCCGGCGCCGCAGCGCCGTCGACGGCGCGCCGCGGACTGATCGCCCGGATCATTCTCGGAGAGCGCACGGACGCCGCCTGGATCCGGCCGTCGTTCTGGGCGCTCCTGATCGTCACCGGCCTGCTCTACCTCTGGAACCTGAGCGAGAGCGGCTGGGCGAACAGCTTCTACGCCGCCGCGGTGCAGGCAGGGTCCAGGAGCTGGACCGCCCTGTTCTTCGGATCTCTCGACTCCTCGAACTTCATCACCGTCGACAAGCCGCCGGCATCGCTCTGGGTGATGGGGCTCTCGGCGCGGATCTTCGGTTTCTCGAGCTGGAGTGTGCTCGTGCCGCAGGCGCTGATGGGCGTCGCGGCCGTCGCCCTCGTCTTCGCGACCGTGCGGCGCAGCCTCGTGGCCTTCGGCCAACGGCTGGGCGCCGTCGGCGGGCTCGTGGCCGGCGCGGTGCTCGCGTTCACGCCCGCCGCGGCGCTGATGTTCCGCTTCGACAACCCCGATGCACTCCTGACGGTGCTGATGACGGCTGCCGCGTACTGCGTGGTCCGCGCGCTGCCCGCCGCGAGCTGGCGCTGGCTCGCCCTCGCCGGCGTCGCCCTCGGCTTCGCCTTCCTGACCAAGATGCTCCAGGGCCTCGTCGTGCTGCCGGCCTTCGGCCTCGCCTACCTGCTCCTGGCGAATACGACCGTCTGGCGCCGCCTCGCACACCTCGGCGTCGCCGCGGGCGCCCTCGTCGTGTCGGCGGGGTGGTGGGTGCTCGCGGTCGCCCTGTGGCCGGCATCCGCTCGCCCATACATCGGCGGGTCCACGGACAACACCGTGCTCGACCTCGTCTTCGGCTACAACGGCCTCGGTCGGATCTTCGGGGCGACCGCAGGCGGCGGCGGAAACGCGGGCGGCGGCACGACGGCCGCGGCCGGCTCGAGCTTCGGCGGCGCGACCGGACTCAGCCGCCTGTTCAGCAGCGAGATGGGCCTCGAGATCTCGTGGCTGCTGCCGACGGCGCTGCTCGCCCTGGTCCTCGGCCTCTGGGCCACCCGCAAGCGGCACCGTACCGACGGTGCCCGCGCTGCTCTCGTGATCTGGGGCGGCTGGCTGCTCGTGACGGGACTCGTCTTCAGCTACATGAGCGGCACCATCCACCCGTACTACACCGTCGCCCTCGCCCCGGCGATCGCGGGCCTCGTCGGAACCGGCGGCGTCGTGCTCTGGCACGGCCGTTCGCACTGGTTCGGCCGGCTCGGCCTCGCCGCGATGATCGCCGCCGCCGGCGCCTGGGGCTTCGTGCTCCTGTCCGAGAACGCGGACTGGCTGCCGTGGCTGCGCTGGACACTGCTCACGGTGACCCTGCTCGGCGCGGCCGGCTTCGTCGTCGGTGCCGCACTGAGCTGGCGTCGCCTCACGACCGTCGCGGTTCTCGTCGGCATGCTCGGCGGCCTCGGCGGAAGTGCGGCATACGCGATCGCGACGGCGTCGGTCGCGCACAACGGCTCGATTCCCTCTGTCGGTTCTGTCTCGTCCTCGAGCGGAATGGGCGGCGGCGCGGGCGGCGCGATGGGCGGTGCCCCCACAGGCGACGGCGGCGGCACGAGGCCCGATGGCGGCACGGCGCCGGACGGCGCAGGCGGCACTCCCCCGACGGGAGGCACCGGCGGTCCGGACGGCTCGGGCACGACCGGAACGACGGGCACCGATACCGGCTCCGGCACGAGCGACACGGGCACGGATGCCGCGGCGAACGCCGGCGACTCCGGCTCCGCTCCCTCCGGCGCGGGTTCGGATTCCGCGACCTCGTCCGAGCTCACCGCCCTGCTCACGGCCTCGACGGCTCGCTGGGCCGCGGCGGTCGACGGATCGCAGTCCGCTGCGACGCTCGAACTGTCCACCGGCGTCGCCGTGATGGCGATCGGCGGCTGGAGCAGTGACCCGACGCCGACCCTCGCCGAGTTCCAGGCGTACGTCGCGGCCGGTGACGTCGGCTACTACATCTCCGGAAGCCAGGGCGGCGGCATGGGCGGCGGCGACAGCACCGCGACGGCCATCGCGACCTGGGTGGCCGCGACATACACCGCGACCACGGTCGGCGGCTCGACGGTCTACGACCTCTCGACCCCCGCCGCCTGACCCGGTTCCGGGCGCGGGAACGCAAAAACGGGAGTGGGCCCTGGGGCCCGCTCCCGTTTTGGGTGATGCGGAGTGCTGGTGGAACGAACTGCTCGCGAACTGAACGGCGCTGAAGCGTGAAGGCTAGGCCTTGACCTTCGGTGCGGACGTGTCGGCGGGCAGTGCTGCCTTGGCGCTCTCGACGATGGCGGCGAAGGTGGCCGCTTCGTTGACCGCGAGGTCGGCGAGGATACGACGGTCGACCTCGATGCCGGCCAGGGCGAGGCCCTGGATGAGGCGGTTGTAGGTCAGGCCGTTCTGGCGGGACGCAGCGTTGATCCGCTGGATCCACAGGCGACGGAAGTCACCCTTACGTGCACGACGGTCACGGTAGCTGTAAGTGAAGGAGTGAGTGAGCTGCTCCTTGGCCTTCGTGACCAAACGGGAGCGCTGGCCGCGGTAACCCTTGGCGCGCTCGAGGATGACGCGGCGGCTCTTGTGAGCATTGACCGCTCTTTTTACTCTTGCCATTTTCTTGTTCCTTTAGGGGTACGGGGTCTAGCGACCGAGAAGCTTCTTGATGACCTTGGCGTCGGCCTTGGCCAACACCTGGTCGTGGTTCAGGCGGGACTTGCGCTGGGTGCTCTTGACCTCGAGGTTGTGGCGCAAACCGGCCTGCTGCTTCATGATCTTGCCGCTGCCGGTTACCTTGAAGCGCTTCTTAGTCCCGGAGTGGGTCTTCATCTTAGGCATTTTTTTCCTCCTGTTTCGCTGCCTTATCAGCAGCTCTATGTGCATTGGCCTCTGCCTTGGCCTCTGATTTGTTCTTCAGTGGGCCAATCACCATGACCATGTTTCGACCGTCGATAGTCGGGCTCGATTCGACCGAACCGAATTCCGCGACATCCTCGGCAAATCTTTGGAGCAGTCGTACGCCCTGGTCGGGACGGGACTGTTCACGGCCACGGAAAAGAATCATGGCCTTGACCTTGTCGCCGGCCTTGAGGAAGCCTTCGGCGCGTTTGCGCTTGGTCTCGTAGTCGTGCGTGTCAATCTTGAGGCGGAACCGAACTTCCTTAAGAATGGTGTTCGCCTGGTTGCGCCGGGCCTCCTTGGCCTTCTGCGCAGCCTCGTACTTGAACTTGCCGTAGTCCATGATCTTTGCGACCGGCGGCTTGGAGGTAGGGGCAACCTCGACGAGGTCCAGATCCGCCTCCTGTGCCATGCGCAGTGCGACGTCAATGGCCACGACCCCGATCTGCTCGCCGGCGGGGCCGACAAGACGGACTTCAGGGACGCGGATACGGTCATTTGTACGGGGATCGCTGATGCGTCTCTCCTTCTCTCATGCATCGTGACTACAGCCAGGCAACGGATGCCGCCTGGCGACGAAGAGAGGAAAATCGCGTGCGAAATGGTGGAGCGTTATTGCTCAAACACTGCGTACGGCACCCTGTCTACCTTCGCGCCACTGTTTCCAGTGCCACGACGGCGGAGTGCAAACAACCCGGTAACCTTTGTGAAGCGGTATGCGCGGGTGGGAGATTATCCACTTTCGTACCGAGATAAATACCTCGGAGCCCGGACGAGTCTAACAGAGGAATGCAGTGACCAGTAGCACAAGCCAGGATGCCAGCCAGGAAACCCGCGATATCGCCGATGTGGCCGCCGTGGAGATCATCACGACGGCGTGCGTGCACCTGATGAGCGCCGCTGCGGTGAAGTGCGGGCTCGCCGACGACCCCGACACGCAGATCGACCTCGACGAGGCCCGGAAGCTCATCAACGCCCTCGCCGGGCTCGTGACGGCGGCCGCCCCCGACATCGCCGACATGCACGCGCGGAGCCTGCGCGACGGGCTGCGTTCGCTGCAGCTCGCGTTCCGCGAGGCCTCCGCGATCCCGGACCCGATCGGCGCGGGCCCAGGCGAGAAGTACACCGGCCCGGTCAACTAGCCCGATCACCCTTCCCTGAGGTGTCGCATATCGACGTTCCCGCGACCCGCGAACGTCGATATGCGACACCTGAGCCGGCACGTCAGGTCTGGCAGCGGGGACACCAGTAGGTGACCCGCTGCTCGAGCTCAGAGCGGCCGAGCGTCCCCTGGCGGATGCGGGTGCCGCAGCGTCGGCAGGGCCGGCCGGCACGACCGTAGACCCAGGACTGTTCGCCGCGGCGGGCGGAACCCGTGGTGATCCGGTCGGTCCTGCCGCGGTTCGCGACGATCAGCCGGTGCGCGAGGTCGACGAGACCGGCGACATCCGTCACGTCGGCCACCGGCCGGGTGGGCAGCACGCCCCGCAGGAAGCAGAGCTCGTTCACGTACTCGTTGCCGAGACCCGCGAGGTTCGCCTGGTCGGCGAGTGCGACCGCGATCGGACGCTCGGGCCGGTCCTCCAGGCGGCGCACGGCCTCGGCGGGGTCCCAGTCGGCGCCGAGCAGGTCGGGGCCGAGGTAGTCGAGCCTGGCACCTTCCTCCCCGATGGGCAACACCTCGAGCACCCCGAGTTCGAAGCCGACCGCGATCCAGTCGGCCGTCTCGAGCACGGCCCTGGCCTGGAAGGCCGGCCGCTTCCAGGCCGAGCCGTGCCGGTAGAGGTACCAGGCGCCCTCCATCTTCAGGTGTGAATGGATGCTGGCCTCCCCCACCCGGATCAGCACGTGTTTGCCGCGACTCGTGACCTCGTGCACGGTGTCGCCGGTGAGATCGACGGTCGCATAGGCCGGCACGCGGATGTCGCAGCGGGTCAGGACGGCCCCGCGCAGTGCCGTGTCGAGGTTGTGCGCGGTCAGCCAGACGGTGTCGCCCTCAGGCACGGTCGGCCTCAGGCATGCAGCTTCAGTCCCTTCGGCGTCACGCCGAATCCGGCGGCCTGGAGCGCGCGGCCGAACGGGGTGCCGATCACGAAGGCGCCATTGACCGTCTCGACGCCGAGTTTGGCGATCCGGCCGCTCGTCACCGTGGCGGCGAGGGCACCGGCCGCGGCCGCGAAGAGTGCGTCACGGGCGGCGGCGACGTCGGCACCGATGGCAGCACCAACGGCATCGTCGGCATCGGCGCGGTTACCCGCCGGCACGGCGCCGGCGTCGACATCGTCGGCCCCTCCGACCTGGCTTCCGTCGAAGGCGAGCACGGTCTTGCCGCCGCGTTCGACGTAGAGCGCGAGGGCGCCGTCGACGAGCACGACGATCGCGCCGGCCTTCCGGGCAGCACGGTGAGTGGTGCCGGCCGGCAGGGCCGGCCACGGCAGCACGGCCCCGTACGGGTTGGCCGGGTCGGTCGCGGCGAGCGTGACGACGACCGGCGCCCCCTGCCCTGCCGCGGCGGGACCCGCTCCCCGGCCACCGTGCGCGCCGGACTCCGACTCGGTGAAGGAACGCAACCGGTCGATCGTTCCGGCGGTCGCGAACTGTGCGGCGCCGAGCCCGTCGATGAAGTAGCCGCGCCGGCAGCGGCCGGATTCCTCGAAGCCGCTCAGGGTGCGGTAAACGAGCGCGAAGCCGCCGGTGACGCCCTCCCCCACGACGGCGCCGCGGGTGACGACCCCGTAGCGTTCGAGCAGGGTCTCGCCGAGGGCATGGGCGCGGCGGGTGGGTGAATCGTCGGCGACAGGCACGATCGACCAGCGGCCGGACACCGTCGGCGGTCCGCCGCGCAACGGCATCGCCGACCGGGCAAACCCGCGGCCGCCGTGCAGGCGTGCCCGAGGCACCGCCCTCCGGGTGCTGTGCGCCGTGCGGCCTCCGGAAAGCAGCGCCCGCACCGGGGCGAAGGTGTCGTTGCCGACGAGGCCGGCCCAGACCAGGTCCCAGAGGGCGTCGGCGAGGAGCACGTCGTCCTGGCTGCCGACCGCGTCGGCGAGCTGCCGGAAGAAGAACCCTCCCCCGCCGCCGAGGGTCGCGAGCACCTCGCCCTGCAGCTCCGTGGTCTCGACGAGGGCTGGCGGCGGCAGGGTGAGCGCGGCGGTCTCGGCGAGGTACAGGCTGATCCAGCCGTCGTTGCCCGCGAGGGTGCCTGCCCCCGCCCAGAGCACCTCGCCCGCGTTGGTGAGTTCGTCCAGCATCGCCGGCCGGTAGTCGCTCACCCGGGCGGGCAGCACGAGCGATTCCCAGGCGGACGCCGGGATGCGGGCCCCCTCGAGCTGTTCGATGACGGATGCGACGCCGTCGACGCCGCGCAGCCGTCCGCCTACATGTTGCCAGGACGGCAGGAACCGGCCCATCGTGATTTGATCGACGGGCTCGACCTCGTGGCGGAGCGCCGCGAGGGACCGCCTGCGGAGTCGGCGCAGAACCTCGGCGTCGCACCATTCGCTGCCGGTGCCGTGCGGCCGGTACTCGCCCTCGATCACCCGGCGGGTGCCGGCGAGACGTCGCAGCGCCCCGAGGGCGACGACCGGACCGAGACCGAAGCGGTCGGCGACATCCGCCACCGTGAACGGGCCGTGCGTCCGCGCGTACCGGCTGACCAGGTCGCCGAGCGGGTCTGGCACGGCCTCGGTGAAGGCGGCGGGCACCCCGAGCGGCACCGGAACGCCGAGGGCGTCGCGAAGCCGGCTGGCGTCCTCGATCACGGCCCACCACTGGCGGCCGGCGAACCCGGCCCTGAGTGCCCTGCGTGCGGCGACGAGCTCGAGCAGGCCGGTTTCGGCGTCGGGGTCGTCCTGGGTATCGAGCCGGGCGGCGACCTCCTCGGTCGTGAGGGGCCCGAGCTGGCGGAGGAGGTCGGCGATACCCTCGACGCCCCGCGCGTGCCGGTCGGCGGGCAGGCGCTGGAGTTCGGCATCCGTCTGCTCGATCACGGCGGGGTCGAGGAGCTCTCGCAGTTCGACCCTGCCGAGCAGCTCCGCGAGGAGGCTCGAGTCGAGGGACAGCGCCGTGGCCCGGCGCTCGGCGAGCGGTGAGTCGCCCTCATAC
Source organism: Cryobacterium sp. MDB1-18-1 (assembly GCF_004402735.1). Lineage (NCBI taxonomy): Bacteria > Bacillati > Actinomycetota > Actinomycetes > Micrococcales > Microbacteriaceae > Cryobacterium > Cryobacterium sp. MDB1-18-1. The sequence goes on from NZ_SOFR01000009.1 coordinate 27,431, forward strand.
ATGAACGCGGCGACGTAACCGAAGAGCAGGGTGCTCGCGAAGGGGCTCGGGGTCTCCGTGCGGGTCTCGACGAGGCGGATCGTGCGGCTGTTGATCTTGCGGGTGAGGTCGAGCAGGGCCGGCAGGTCGTACACGTCCTGCAGGCATTCCCGCACGGTCTCGAGGATGATCGGGAAAGTGGGGAACGTGCGGGCGACCTCGAGCAGCTGGGCGGCCTTCTGCCGCTGCTGCCAGAGCGGCGACCGGGTGCCGGGGTTGTACTTCGGGAGCAGCAGGGCGCGGGCGGCGCACTCACGGAACCGGGCGGCGAAGAGGGCGGAGCCGCCGACCTCATCGGTCACGAGCTGCTCGATCTCCTCCGCCTCGAAGACGAAGAGTTCGGCGCCGGGCGGTTCGGCGTCGGTGTCGGGGATGCGCGCGACGATTCCGTCGTCGCTTGCGACGCACCCGCCGTCGAGCCCGTAGCGTTCCCGCACCCGGGCGGCGACCGCGAGCGCCCACGGCGCGTGCACCTGCATGCCGTATGCGGAATGCAGGATCACCCGCCAGTCGCCGAGTTCGTCGCGGAACCGTTCGACGACGAGGGTGCGGTCGGTCGGCAGCTGGCCGGTGGCCGCGCGCTGGTCGGCGAGGAAGACCAGGAGGTTGTTCGCGGCGCGCTCATCGAGCCCCCCGGCCGCGCAGCGGACCCGGGCGGCGGCCTCCGGCAACGCGGAGACCTCCCGGACGAAGGCGCCGACGGCCTCGCCGAGTTCCGCCGGCCGGCCCAGGCCGTCACCCTTCCAGAACGGCAGCCGCCCCGGCTCGCCGAACGCCGGGAGCACGAGCACCCGGTCGTGGGTGATCTCCTGGATCCGCCAGCTCGTCGTGCCGAGTGCGAAGACGTCGCCGACCCGGGATTCGTAGACCATCTCCTCGTCGAGTTCGCCGACACGCCGCCCTGTGGTCTGCTCGCCGCCGACCATGAAGACGCCGAAAAGCCCGCGGTCGGGAATGGTGCCGCCGCTTGTGACGGCGAGGCGCTGCGCGCCGGGACGCCCGGTGAGCAGGCCGGTGTCGCGGTCCCAGACGATCCGGGGGCGGAGCTCGGCGAACTGGTCGGAGGGGTACCGCCCGGCCAGGAGGTCGAGCGTTGCCTCGTATGCCGAGCGGGGCAGGCCCTGGAATGGGGCGCTGCGGCGCACGATGTCGAACCAGTCCTCGGCCTGGATCGGCTCGAGCGCCACCGCCGCGACGGTCTGCTGGGCGAGAATGTCGAGCGGGTTCGAGGGCACCGCGATCGACTCGATCAGTCCGGCGACCATCCGCTCGGCGGCGACGGCGGCGTGGATGAGGTCGGCACGGTGCTTGGGGTAGATGACGCCGCGGGAGATCTCGCCGACCTGGTGCCCGGCGCGGCCGACCCGCTGCAGCCCGCTCGCGACAGAGGGCGGAGACTCGACCTGCACGACGAGGTCGACGGCACCCATGTCGATGCCGAGTTCGAGGCTCGACGTCGCGACGACGCAGCGCAGCCGCCCGGCCTTGAGGTCCTCCTCGATCATCGAACGCTGTTCCTTGCTCACCGAGCCGTGGTGCGCGCGGGCGAGCAGCGACTCGGCCCCTGCGCTCTGGCCGCTCGCTCCCATCAGGTCTGCCGGCGGCCGTGCAGGGCCCGCTGAACCGCGTGCTGAGCCTTCACCGACTGAGCCCGCACCGTCTGAGCCCGCACCGGCTGCGCCCGCTGCAGCGCCCTCGGCAGCGGATGCCGGTGCGACCCCTGCCCCGACCGGCGCGAGCTCGCCCGCGGCCTGCTCCGCGGCATCCGCCAGGCGCCCGGCGTAGATCTCGTTGAAGCGCGCGGTCAGTCGCTCGGCAAGGCGGCGCGAGTTCGCGAAGACGATGGACGAGGAATGCGCGAGCACCTCGTCGACAATGGCTTCTTCGACGTGCGGCCAGATCGAACCGGCCTGCGGCGCGGCGGCCGCTGTCGACCCCTCCCGTTCGGGAACGGGGCCCAGCTGCGTCATGTCGTCGACGGGGACGACGACGCGGAGGTCGAAGCGCTTGCCCGCGGCAGGATTGACGATCTGCACGGGGGCGGCGCCGCCGAGGAACCGGGCGACCTCCGCGGCCGGGCGGACGGTCGCAGAGAGACCGATCCGCTGCGCCGGCCGCGCGAGCAGCTCGTCGAGGCGTTCGAGAGAGACGGCGAGGTGGGCGCCGCGCTTGCTCGACGCGACGGCGTGCACCTCGTCGATGATGACGGTGTCGACACCCCGCAGGGAGTCACGGGCGGCGGAGGTGAGCATCAGGAAGAGCGACTCGGGGGTCGTGATCAGGATGTCGGGGGGCGTCTTGACGAGGCTGCGCCGGTCGGCGGCCGGGGTATCCCCCGAGCGCACGCCGACGGTCACCGTGACCGGAGGGAAGCCGAGCCGGGCCGCCGCCTGGGTGATGCCGACGAGCGGAGCGCGGAGGTTCCGTTCCACGTCGACGCCGAGCGCTTTGAGCGGGGAGATGTAGAGCACCCGGGTGCGCGGCAGCGGGGCGGCGACCGTCCCTGCGGCATCCGTGGCCGCGGAAGACTCAGGGGCCGGCGTCGCCAGCCGGTCGATGGCCCACAGGAAGGCCGCGAGGGTCTTGCCCGAGCCGGTCGGGGCCACGACGAGCGCGTGCGAGCCACGGGAGATGGCGTCCCAGGCGCCGAGCTGGGCCTCGGTCGGCGCGGCGAAGGCCTGGCCGAACCAGGCCCGGGTGGCGGGCGAGAATCTCTGCAGGACCTCGGTCATCTCTCCATCTTCCCGCCCACCCCTGACAATCGGCCCCAGCGACCGGCCCGGTCAGCGTGACGCGGCGAGCTGCACGCGCAGGGAATCGACCTGGGTGGCGATCGTGTCGCTCGCCGACCACCGCGCGGCGAGCCGGGCGAGCGTCGCGTCGAGTTCGGCGCGGGTCAGGCCGTCGACGAGCTCGAGGCGCACCACGAGCTCTGGCCCGGCGAGCCGGCCGAGCGGGTCGCCGGCGGAGAGCGCGACGCCGAGCACGCTCAGCTCGCTCGTGATCGACGCCGCGAAGGCGTCGGCGACGGCGCGGCTCGCGTAGCTCGGCGTCCAGGGCTGGCCTTGCGCGATCGCCCACAGGGCCGGCCTCCGCACGACATATTCGGTCGGCGCGGTCGGGTCGAGCACGACGAGGTCGGTGTTCTCCTGTGCCGCGGCGAGGGCGATCCGGATGCCGTCGGCCGGCACCGGCCGCGCCGCACTGTTCCACGCGGCCATGGCTTCGGCCGAGGTGAACACCGGGAGCACGTTCCGACCGTCCGGTCCGGCGACCGTGATGACCGAGAGTTCCTGGGTCTTGTCGACGAGGAGACCGGCGTCGGTGTGCCCGGAGTCGCCGAGCGCCGTCACGAGCGGGATCAGCAGCCGGGACGAGCGGATCGCGTCGACGACGGCCTCCTCCCCGGACTCCCGGTCGCGGTAGCGGGCGAGGGCGGCGAGGAGGTCGAGCGGGGCCGATCCGTCGTCGTCGGCGTGGTCGTTGGCTTCGAAGGCACGGCCGGCCCAGGGCTGCCCGGCGGAGTCGGCAGGGACGCCGGCGCGACCGGGGCCTCCCTGGCCTTCTGGGCCCCCGGGGAGGCCGGTCGATCCGAGATTAACGGCCGGCGACATCCAGGGCCTCACCGAGGGTGAAGGCGCCGGCGTAGAGCGCCTTGCCCACGATCGCGCCCTCGAGTCCGAGCGGGACCAGCTCGCGCAGGGCGACGAGGTCGGCCAGGCTCGAGATGCCGCCGGAGGCGACGACGGGACGGTCGGTGTGCGCGAGCACCTGCCGGAGCAGGTCGAGGTTCGGACCCTGCAGAGTACCGTCCTTGGTGACGTCGGTCACGACGTAACGGGAGCAGCCCGCTTCCTCGAGGCGGGCGAGCACCTCCCAGAGGTCGCCGCCCTCCTTCGTCCAACCGCGGGCGGCAAGGGTCGTGCCGCGCACGTCCAGGCCGACGGCGACCTGGTCACCGTGTTCGGCGATCACGCGGGCAGCCCAGTCCGGGTTCTCCAGGGCCGCCGTGCCGAGGTTGATCCGGCTGACGCCCGCGCCGAGCGCCGCCTGCAGGGAGGCGTCGTCGCGGATCCCGCCGGACAGTTCGATCTTGACTCCGGAGACCTCGCGGATGACCCGGCTGATCACGTCGGTGTTCGTGCCGCGCCCGAAGGCCGCGTCGAGGTCGACGAGGTGGATCCACTCGGCGCCCTGCCTCGCCCAGTCGAGGGCGGCGTCGACGGGGTCGCCGTAGTTGGTCTCGGTCCCGGCCTCGCCCTGGGTGAGGCGCACGGCCTTGCCGTCTGCGACGTCGATAGCCGGGAGCAGGACGAGGCGGGGGGTGGTTTCAGTCACGGTAGTCCTCAGATCAGGGATGGGTGCGGCCGGGCCGCCGAACAAAAGCGAGAGGGGACGGTCAGTCCCGCAGGGTACCGATCCAGTTCTTCAGCAGGCGGATGCCGGCCTCGCCCGATTTCTCCGGGTGGAACTGGGTCGCGGAGAGCGGTCCGTTCTCGACAGCGGCGAGGAACGGTCCGCCGTGTTCCGCCCAGGTGAGCCGGGGCCGCGGGAACGGCGGCGTGACCTCGAGCGTCCACTCCTGGGCGGCGAAGGAGTGCACGAAGTAGAACCGCTCGTCCTCGATGCCGGCGAAGAGGCGCGAGTCCGGGTCGGGGGTGACGGTGTTCCAGCCCATGTGCGGCAGGATCCTGGCGGGCAGCTGGGCGACGGTGCCGGGCCATTCGCCGAGTCCCTCGGTGTCCGAGCCGCGTTCGACGCCGTGCTCGAACAGGACCTGCATGCCGACGCAGATGCCGAGCACCGGCCGTCCCCCGGCGATGCGGCGGTCGACGATCTCGTCGCCGCGCACGGCGGTGAGGGCGCTCATCACGGCGCTGAACGCTCCGACGCCGGGCACGACGAGGCCGGAAGCCTCGAGGGCGGTGCGGCGGTCGCTCGTCAGGGTCACGTCGGCGCCGGCGAGTTCGAGGGCTTTGACGGCCGAGTGCACGTTGCCGGTGCCGTAGTCGAAGACGACGACGCTCGTCACAGGGCGCCCTTGGTCGAGGGGATGCCGGAGACGAGCGGGTCGTAGGCCTTGGCCTGGCGGAAGGCGCGGGCGAAGGCCTTGAATTCGGCCTCGGCGATGTGGTGCGGGTCGCGGCCGCCGAGCACGGTGACGTGCACGGTGAGGGCCGCGTTGAATGCGATCGCCTCGAAGACGTGGCGCACCATCGAGCCGGTGAAGTGTCCGCCGATGAGGTGGAACTCGAAGCCGGCAGGCTCCCCGGTGTGCACGAGGTACGGGCGGCCGGAGATGTCGACGACAGCCTGGGCGAGGGCGTCGTCGAGGGGCACGAGCGCGTCGCCGTAGCGGGAGATGCCTGACTTGTCTCCGAGCGCCTGCCGGATGGCGAGTCCGAGCACGATGGCGACGTCTTCGACGGTGTGGTGCACGTCGATCTCGATGTCCCCCGACGCCCGCACGGTGAGGTCGGTCAGCGAGTGCTTGGCGAACGCGGTGAGCATGTGGTCGTAGAACGGCACCGAGGTGTGGATGTCGGAGACGCCGGTGCCGTCGAGGTTGATCGTCAGGTCGATGCTCGACTCGCTCGTCTCCCGCTGCAGGTGCGCGATGCGGGCCTGTGCGGTCGATGACTGTGCGGCCGGTGACTGTGAGCTCATGCGGCTAGTTTATTGGCCCGGGCGGTTACGCGTGGCCCAGTGCTTCGAGGGCGTCGAGGAATACGCTCGTCTCGCGCTCGGTGCCGGCCGTGACCCGCAGGTGGCCGGGGATCCCGACGTCGCGCACGAGGATGCCCTCGGCGAGCAGCGCCTCGAAGGTTCCGCGCGGGTCGGAGACCCCGCCGAACAGCACGAAATTGCTCCAGCTCCGCAAGGGGCGGTAGCCCAGCCGGTGCAGCTCGGTGACGAGGCGGTCGCGCTGGCCGCGGATGTCGTCGACCATGCGCAGCATCTCCGGCGTGTGCGCGAAAGCGGCGACGGCCGCGGCCTGGGTCAGCGCGGAGAGGTGGTACGGCAGGCGCACGAGCCGCAGCGCATCAGTCACGGCCGGGTCGGCGGCGAGGTAGCCCACCCGGGCCCCGGCGAATGCGAAGGCCTTGCTCATCGTGCGGGAGACCAGCAGGCGTTCCCTGCCGGGCAGCAGGGTGAGAGCGGATGCCGTCCCCACCGGAGCGAATTCGGCGTAGGCCTCGTCGACGACCACGATGCCGTCACAGGCGTCGTAGACGGCGGCGATCACGTCGAGAGAGAGCGGGGTGCCGGTCGGGTTGTTCGGGGAGCACAGGAAGACGAGGTCGGGATTGACCCGGTTGACCCAGTCGACGGCGCGTTCCGGGGTGAGTTCGAAGTCGGCGTCGCGGTCACCGGCGACCCAGCGGGTTCCGGTTCCCGAGGCGAGCAACGGGTACATCGAATAGGTGGGGGCGAAACCGAGGAGGGTGCGTCCCGGCCCGCCGAAGGCCTGCAGCACCTGCTGGAGAACCTCGTTGGAGCCGTTGGCCGCCCAGATGTTCTGACGGGTGAGACCGTGTCCGAGGTAGCGGGCCATCGCCTCGCGCAGTTCCGTGAATTCCCGGTCCGGGTACCGGTTGATCCCCCGGATAGCGGCGGCCAGTGCTGCGGCGATGTCGACGGCCACGTCCTCGGGGATGCCGTGGGTGTTCTCATTCACGTTGAGCGCGACCGGCACGTGCAGCTGCGGCGCCCCATAGGGAGTGAGCCCGCGAAGATTGTCGCGGAGGGGCAGGTCGTTGAGACTGGTCACTCCCCCCATGTTACCGATGGGCCTCAGCACCGGCGGGTCATATTGCCCGTGGTTCAGTATTTGGCTTGCTCAGTACTCCGGTGGTTCAGTATCCGGCTTGCTCAGTATCCGGCTTGCTCAGTATTCGGCAGGGAGAGCCAAGCGCTGGCCCGGCTGCACGCTCTCGGAGGGCAGCTGGTTCAGGTTGACGATCTCGGCGATGACCTCGCGCGGATCGGCAGAAGGGGCGATGCGCTCGGCAAGCTGCCACAACGACTGGCCCGACTGGATCGTGACGTAGTCGAAGGTCGTCGCACTTCCACCCGCGTCGGCGCTCATGCCGCTGCCGCTCAAGGTGCTGCCGTCTGCGGCGGCGAGGCCGCCGTTGAGGGCGAGGGCAAGCGCGCCGACGACGAGGGGGACGCCGGCGATCGCGGTCAGCACGGCACGACCGCGCCGGGTGATGCGCAGCCGGGTGTGCGCCCCCGGGACCAGCTCGATTGTTGTGCTCATGTCTGCCTCCTGTGTATTCGTATCCGACTCTCGGCCGGGAGAGCCGGATACGAAGCTATGTTCCGAATATATATTCGATTGTTCGAACAATCAAGACTTTCTCCGGTTATTATTGGGGTGAAGTACACGACACACTCGAATGAATGTCTGCACTTCGCCCCAGGCTGGTTACAGTTTCGATTGACTGGTGTGAACTCAACCAGCGACCACTGACATTCGGATACGGTCGCCTCACGGCATCCACCGGGGCGACCGCCCGCCACCGCCCACCGCCACCGACAGGAGCGACATCGTGACCCAGGACAGCGTGACCCCGGACAGCGAGACCCCGGACAGCGTGACCCCGTTCGCCGGCAGTTCCCCCGAACGAGGCGGAACACGTCGGAGGAAGAGCCTCAGCGACAAGCAGCGCGCGATCATGGACGTGATCCAGCGCTCTGTCGGCCAGCGCGGCTATCCGCCGAGCATGCGGGAGATCGGTGACGCCGTGGGCCTGTCGTCGCTGTCGAGCGTCACCCACCAGCTCAACCAGCTCCAGCTGAGCGGCTACCTGCGCAGGGACCCGAACCGGCCCCGGGCGCTCGAGGTCCTGATCGAGCTGCCGCAGTCGCCGGAGGACACCGCGGCCGGCGCCGCCGAGAACTTCCAGCAGGGTACCCCGGTGGGCGACGCGGCAATGGTGCCGCTCGTCGGGCGGATCGCGGCCGGTGTTCCGATCATGGCCGACCAGCAGGTCGACGAGATCTTCCCGCTCCCGCGCCAGCTCGTCGGCAAGGGCGAGCTGTTCATGCTCAAGGTCGTCGGCGAATCGATGATCGACGCCGCGATCATGGACGGCGACTGGGTCGTCGTCCGCCAGCAGAAGACCGCGGAGAACGGCGAGATCGTCGCCGCGATGCTCGATGGCGAGGCGACGGTGAAGGTCTTCCGGCAGCGTGACGGCCACACCTGGCTGCTGCCGAGGAACACCAACTTCGAGCCGATCCTCGGTGACCACGCCGAGATCCTCGGCAAGATCGTCGCCGTCCTGCGTTCCCTGTAGCTCCCTGTAGATCCCCCGTGCGCGCCAACTGCGCCGCTTCGCGCCAGGCAAGCCTGGCGCGAAGCGGCGCAAACGGCGCGTCGCGCGCGGCGGGTGTTCGCCGCGAGGAGGATCAGGCGAGGGCGGGCACGCCTGCGGCGAGGCGGGCGCGCACGATGCGGGTCGCCTCGATCATGTTTCCGAGAGACTCGACCGTCTCCGCGTAGCCGCGGGTCTTGAGCCCGCAATCCGGGTTCACCCAGACCTGACCGGCCGGGATGGCGGCGACGGCACGGTCGAGCAGCTCCGTCAGCTCGGCAACGCCCGGCACCCGCGGTGAGTGGATGTCGTAGACGCCCGGGCCGATGCCGTGGTCGAAGCCATTGGCCTGAATGTCCGTCACGACCTCCATCCGGGAGCGGGCCGCCTCGATGCTCGTCACGTCGGCGTCGAGAGCGCGGATCGCCTCGAGCACGACACCGAACTCGGAGTAGCAGAGGTGGGTGTGGATCTGGGTGGCGTCCCGCACCCCGGCGGTCGCGAGCCGGAACGAGCCGACGGACCAGTCGAGGTAGTCTGCGTGGCCGGCCTTCTTGAGCGGAAGCAGTTCGCGCAGGGCCGGCTCGTCGACCTGGATGATGCCGATTCCGGCGGCCTCGAGGTCGGCGATCTCGTCGCGGAGGGCGAGGGCGACCTGGCGCGCCGTCTCGCCGAGGGGCTGGTCGTCGCGCACGAAGGACCAGGCGAGGATGGTGACCGGGCCGGTCAGCATGCCCTTGACCGGCTTCGCCGTCAGCCCCTGCGTGTAGGTCGACCAGTCGACGGTGATCGGCTTCGGGCGGGAGACATCGCCCCACAGGATGGACGGGCGGGTGCAGCGGCTGCCGTAGGACTGGACCCAGCCGTTCTCGGTGACCGCGAAGCCGTCGAGGTTCTCGGCGAAGTACTGCACCATGTCGTTGCGCTCGGGTTCGCCGTGCACGAGCACGTCGAGGCCGATCTCCTCCTGCAGGGCGACGACCCTGGCGATCTCCGCGCGCATCAGGTCGCGGTATTCGGCGTCGCTGAGCACTCCGGTGAGGAAACGGGCGCGGGCACGGCGGATCTCCCCGGTCTGCGGGAAGGAGCCGATGGTCGTCGTCGGCAGGAAGGGCAGCGCGAGTGCGGCCTCCTGGGCGGCGAGCCTGTCGGCGTAAACCCCTCGGCTGTACGAGGCGTCGGTGAGCTCCGCGGCACGGGCCCTCACGGCACCGTCGCGGACGCCGGGGGCGGCGCTGCGGGCGGCGAGTGCGCCGGTCGCAGCGTCCAGTTCGGCGCTGATGGCCTCCCGTCCGTCGGCCAGGCCGCGGGCGAGGGTCACAACCTGGCCGACTTTCTCGTCGGCGAATGCGAGCCAGCTCACGAGTTCGGCGCCGAGCGCGGTCTCGTCCGCGACGGTGTGCGGGACGTGCTGGAGGCTCGTCGAGGTCGAGACGGCGATCCGCGGCGACAGTGCGCCGGCCCCGGTGACCTGAGCGAAGGCATCCGCCAGGTCACCGCGCCAGATGTTGTGCCCGTCGATGACACCGGCGACGAGGGTCTTCCCGTCCAGCCCTGGGGCGGTCTCGGGGAGCGTGCCGCGGACGAGATCAAGGCCGATGGCCTCGATCGGTGCGCCGGCGAGCACGGGCAGGGCGTCGTCGAGGCTGCCGTAGGGGGCAGCGACGAAGATCGCCGGACGCTGGGCGAGGTGCCCGAGGGTCCCGTACGCCCACTGCACGGCGCTGAGGGTCTCGGCGCGGGGCACGTGGATGCTCTCGCTGACGAGGCCGGGTTCGTCGAGCTGCACCCACTCGGCACCGGCGTCGGCGAGGCGCTGCAGCAGGGTCGCGTACACCGGAATGAGGTCATCGAGCCGGTCGAGGGGCTCGAAGCCCGCAGGGGCTTCGTCGCTCGGCTTGCTGAGCAGCAGGAACGTGACCGGGCCGACGATGACGGGCCGGGTCAGGAAGCCGGCGGCGCGTGCCTCCTCGAATTCGCGCACGATCCGGTCGCTCGAGAGGGAGAACTCCGTTTCCGGCCCGATCTCGGGCACGAGGTAGTGGTAGTTCGAGTCGAACCACTTGGTCATCTCGAGCGGGAGGCTGTCCCCCTCGCCGCGGGCGAGGGTGAAGTATCCGGCGAGGTCGATGTGCCCGTCGGCGTCGACGAGTCCGGCGAAGCGGGCGGGCACGGCGCCGACCGTGCAGAGCGCGTCGAGCATCTGGTCGTAGTAGGAGAACGACTCCGGGATGGCGGAGTCGGTGCGGCCGAGGCCGAGGGCGGCGAGGCGGTCGCGGGTGGCCTGACGGAGTCCGGCCGCAGCGGCCTCGAGTTCGGCGGCGCTCGATGTGCCGGCCCAGAAGGATTCGACGGCCTTCTTGAGTTCTCGGCGCGGGCCGATGCGCGGATAGCCGAGGATCGTGCCTGCGGGGAACGGGGCAGTGCTGGTCATAACGTTTCCTTTGCGGTTGGGCGGTGCAGCGGATGCTGGCGGGTGGTGTGTGGGGCGGATGCCGCGGCGTGCAGGGTGCTTTCGGGCGCGACGGAAACCCGAGGCGCCCGTATGGCGGTCGGTGGAGCGGGAGCGGCGATGGCGTCCGGGGCGGGGCGGGGCGCCAGGCCGGGTTACACGATCGTGGGCAGTGCCGTCGGCGTCCGGACCGGAGCCGGCGCGCCGAGCAGGCCGCAGCCGTCGAGCACCTCCAGTACGGTCTCGTGCTGATTGAAGGCGTAGAGGTGCAGACCGGGCGCTCCCCCGGCGATCACCTGGCTGGCGAGGTCGACGGCGTGCTGGATGCCGATCTCACGCTGTCCTTCCTTGGTCGGTTCGATCTCGAGCCGGATGGACAGGTCTGCCGGCATCTGCTCACCGGAGAGTTCGATGATCCGCCGCAGCCTGGCCGGGCTGGTCACCGGCATGATGCCGGGCAGGATCGGGAAGAGCACTCCGGCTTCCCTGGCGCGCTGGACGAAGCTCAGGAAGTGGTCGGCGTGGAAGAAGAGCTGGGTGATGCCGAGGTTCGCGCCCGCGGCCTGCTTGGCGAGCAGGGTGTCGATATCCTGCGCCGATGAACGTGACCGGGGGTGGCCGTTCGGGAACGCCGCAACGGCGATCCGCACCTTCTCGTGGCCGGGCTTGACGGCGCGTGCGGCGGGGATACCGGGGATGATCGTCTCGCGGTACGGGGACTTCTCGGCCTGAACCCGGTGGATGAGCTGCACGAGTTCGGCGGCGCTGCCGAAGTCGCCGAGGAACGCCTCGCCCTCCTTCGTGCCTGCCGGGGGGTCGCCGCGGAGGGCGAGGAAGCTGCGCACTCCGGCGTCGAGGAATTCGCGGATCAGCCGGTTCGCCTCGTCGTGGGTGGAGCCGACGCAGGTGAGGTGGGCCATCGCTTCGACGTTCGTCGTGCGGAGGATTCGGCTGAGAACGTCGAGCGAGGAGCGGCGTGAGGATCCGTTGGCTCCGTAGGTGACCGAGAGGAAGTCGGGGCCCGCCGCTGCGAGATGGTCGATCGTCGTCGCGAGAGCGGATGCTGCGGCATCCGTCTTCGGCGGATACAGCTCGAACGAAAAGGGGATGCGCCGTGTGCGGGCGGAGTCCGTTGGAGTGGACATTCATTCCTCATTCGACAGTAGCCAGTGTGTGCACTGAATGGCCGGGCGGCCGCGGACCGCCAGAAAGCCCTGGCGGGTGTTCGCGGGCGGGTGCCGGGCTCGGCTGTCGCTCCATGCCGGCGGAAGAAATCCGTCGGCAACGATTGAAGAAAACTCTAGCAATCCCTTAATCGGATTGCACGAGTGTGACCGTTCGTTACCTGGTTCAGCTTGCGACGGCGGGCACGGCGGCCGCCGGTGCGACGGCGAACGGTGCGAACTGGGACTGGATCTCCGTCGTGACGAGGGCGCGCACCCGGGTGCCGGTTTCGGCGTAGTCCGTCGTGAGCACCGTGCCCTGGGCGTGCAGCATCGCGATCAGGTCGCCACGCTCGTAGGGAATGAGCAGGTCGAGTTCGATGGACGGGCGCGGAAGCAGTCCGGCGATCGCGGCGAGCACCTCGTCGACGCCCTCACCCGTGCGGGTGGAGACGAAGATGCCCTTCGGCCAGAGGCCGCGCAGCACGAGACGATCGTCGTCCGTGACGAGGTCGCTCTTGTTGAAGACGACGAGCTCAGGGATCTCCCGGGCGCCGACCTCACCGATGACCTCGCGGACCGTCGCGAGCTGGCTCGCCGGGTCGGGGTGGGAGGCGTCGACGACGTGCACGATGACGTCGGCGTCGGCGACCTCTTCAAGGGTCGACCGGAAGGCCTCGACGAGTTGGTGCGGCAGGTTGCGGACGAAGCCGACGGTGTCGGTCAGCGTGTACAGCCGGCCGTCGCTCGTTGTCGACTTCCGGACGGTCGCGTCGAGCGTGGCGAAGAGGGAGTTCTCGACGAGCACGCCGGCCCGCGTGATCCGGTTGAGCAGGCTCGACTTGCCGGCGTTGGTGTAGCCGACGATGGCGACGGAGGGCACGGCGTTGCGCTTGCGGTTGGCGCGCTTGGCCTCGCGGGCTGGCTTCATGGCCAGGATCTGCTTGCGCAGCCGGGACATCCGGGTGTGGATGCGACGACGGTCGAGTTCGATCTTCGTCTCGCCGGGGCCGCGGGAACCCATTCCGGCACCGGTTCCGCCGACCTGGCCACCGGCCTGGCGCGACATGGAGTCACCCCAGCCGCGGAGGCGGGGCAGCAGGTATTCGAGCTGGGCGAGTTCGACCTGCGCCTTGCCCTCCCTGCTCTTGGCGTGCTGGCTGAAGATGTCGAGGATCGTGGCGGTGCGGTCGATGACCTTGACCTTGACGACGTCCTCGAGGGCGCGTCGCTGGCTGGGCGCGAGTTCGGTGTCGGCGATGACGGTGTCGGCGCCGAGCGCCTTGACGATGCCGGCGAGTTCCTGCGCCTTGCCCTTGCCGAGGTAGGTGCTCGTGTCCGGGGTGGCGCGGCGCTGCATGAGGCCGTCGAGCACGGTGGCGCCCGCGGTCTCGGCGAGGGCAGCGAGTTCGCGCATGGAGTTCTCGGCGTCCGCGACAGTGCCCTGGGTGTAGAGGCCGATCAGGATGACGTTCTCGAGGCGCAGCTGCCGGTATTCGACCTCGGTGACGTCCTCGAGCTCGGTGGAGAGGCTGGGAACGCGGCGGAGGGCGTTGCGGTCTTCGCGGTCGAGCTGGGCGCCGTCATGGCCGTCATCGTGTTCGTCGGAGCGGGGCTCGGCGTCGAGGGCCTGGGCGCTCCCGCTGCGGAACAGGGAGTAGCCGGCGGCCTTGGAATCGGCACTGGCAAGGACCCGTGCCACAACGTCGTCGTCCGGGGTTTCAACTGGTTCAATCATTCCTTTAACCTTACTTCCTCGAAGAGCGGTAGGTTCCCTCTATGCCCTCCGACCATTACTTCACCCCTGCCCCCGACAGCAAGCTCAGGCTGCAGCAGGTGACCGTGCACCTGGGCGGTCAGGCGCGGGAGGTCACGACCGCCAATTCGGTGTTCAGTCCCGACCACATCGACACGGGCACCAAGGTGCTCCTCGAGAACACGCCGGCGCCGCCGCCGGGGGGCGACTTCCTCGACCTCGGCTGCGGCTGGGGTCCGATCAGCTTCCACCTCGCGCTCGCTTCGCCGCGCGCCACGATCTGGGCGGTCGACGTCAACGAGCGCGCCCTCGACCTCGTACGGCTGAATGCCGAGAAGCTCGGGCTGACGAACATCACGGCCGTCACACCCGACCAGGTTCCCTCGCACGTGCAGTTCCGCACGATCTGGTCGAACCCGCCGATCCGGGTCGGCAAGAACGAGCTGCACAACCTGCTGAGTAGCTGGCTACCGCGCCTCGAGCCCGATTCGGATGCCTGGCTCGTCGTGCAGCGCAACCTCGGGTCCGATTCCCTGCAGCGCTGGCTCGACGGCGAACTCCCCCACGACTTCGCGGTCTCCCGCTTCGCGATCAGCAAGGGCTTCCGGGTCCTCCGCGTCAAGCGCCACGGCGACCCCACCCTCTAACCGCGAGAGCACTCCCCCGCTGAGCCCGCGCCCGCAAGGTTCCGCGAGAGCGGAGATATGGCCCTTTCGCGGACCGCGAAGGGGCCATATTCGTACTCTCGCGGCAGGGACGGGCGAATCCCCGACCTGGGGGCCTTGGTCAGTTGAGGCGGAAGACGCCGTCGTAGACGAGCTCGGCCGGCCCGGAGAGCGCGACGTGCTCGCCGTCCTCTGCAGGGAACATCCGCACGCCGAGCGTGCCGCCGGTCACCTCGACGCGCCACTGGTTCGGGGCTCCCGCGCCCGCCCAGTGCCGGGTCGCGAGGGCGGCCGCTGCGGCTCCCGTGCCGCAGGAGAGCGTCTCGCCGCTGCCGCGTTCGTGGACGCGCATCCGGATGTGTCCGACGCCGTCGACGACCAGGGGGTCGCCCGGCACCACGAATTCGACGTTGGCCCCGTCGGCCGGTTCGGGGTCGAGCTGCGGGATGTAGCCGAGGTCCGCGCTCTCGAGTTCACCGAGGTCCGCGAGGGCGACCACGACGTGCGGGTTGCCGACGTTGATCCCGAGACCGGGCCGGGCGACGGCGAGGTTCCTGGCACGGACGAGCGGTTCGCCGCCGTCGAGCCGCCAGCGGCCCAGGTCGACCTGGTAGCCCGCAGCGTTCCGCTGCACGTCACGGACGCCCGCGCGCGTTCCGACGACGAGGGTGTCCCCGCCGGGCACGTCGGCGAGGCCCTGTTCGGCGAGGAACCGGGCGTAGACACGGATGCCGTTGCCGCACATCTCGGAGAGCGTCCCGTCGGCGTTCCAGTAGTCCATGAACCACTCGGCCTGGTCGTCCTCCGCGAGGGCTGGGGCGCCGGCCTCGAGGCTGCGCGAGCGGACCGCGCGGATGATGCCGTCGGCGCCGATGCCGAAGCGGCGGTCGCAGATCGCGCGGATCTGCGCCGGGGTCAGCTCGATCTCCCCGTCCGGATCGGCGAACAACACGAAGTCGTTGCCCGTGCCCTGGCCCTTGGTGAAGTTGAGATCGATGCCCATCAGACCAGTGTAGGGAGCAGACCGGGCACCACAGACCCACACTCCCCGTCGAATCGGTTCCGGGTCAGAGGTGCGAGCGGGCAGCCTCGACGCGGTCGGGGGCGTCGTAGTCGATCCAGTGCGTGTCCTGTGAGCGCTTGAACCAGCTGACCTGCCTGCGCGCGTAGCGACGGGTGAGCTGTTGGGTCTGCTCGATCGCCTCGGCCTGGCTGAGCCGGCCGCTGAGCTGGCCGAGCGCCTGCGCGTAGCCGATGGCGCGGCTCGCGGTCACCCCGGTTTCGAGGCCGGCCGGGATGAGGCCCCGCACCTCGTCAAGGAGACCGCCGGCCCACATCCGGTCGACACGGGCATCGAGGCGCGCGGTGAGTTCCTCGCGCGGCGCCCTCAGGCCGAGGGTCACGGCCGGACGCCAGTACACGGGCTCCCCCGGTAGGGCGGCGAGGTGCGGCGCTCCGGTGAGTTCGACGACCTCGAGCGCGCGCACGAGGCGGCGGCCGTTGCTCGCGCCGATCCGGGAGGCGGCGCCGGGGTCGACGACCTTCAGGCGCGCATAGAGGACGCCGGGGCCCTGCTCGACCAGGTCGGCCTCGAGCCGGGCGCGCAGTACCGGGTCGGTCGCCGGGAACTGGAAGTCGAAGACCACGGAGGAGACGTAGAGCCCGGATCCGCCGACGAGGATGGGCACGGCCCCGCGGGCGGCGATGTCCTCGATCGACGAACGGGCCTCGGTCTGGTAACGGGCGACCGCGGCCTCGTCGGTCACGGCGAGCACGTCGAGCAGGTGGTGCGGGATCCCCCGCTGCTCGTCGGCTCCAAGCTTGGCGGTGCCGATGTCCATGCCGCGATAGAGCTGCATGGCGTCCGCGTTGACGATTTCGGCCGGGGTGCCCTCTGCCCTGAGGCTCTCGGCGAGGTCGAGCGAGAGCTCGCTCTTGCCGGTGCCGGTCGGTCCGACGATGACGACAAGCACCCGGTTAGCGCTCACCGTCGTCGACGGCATAGATCGGTACCGTCGAGCTGGCATTGACCGCCGGGATCCGGCCGGAAGCGGTCGGAACGGCGGGCACCGGAGCAGGGCCCTGGGCCGCGGCGGAGGCCGCAACAGGATGCGGCGTGGCAGAGTGCGGCGTGGCAGAGTGCGACGCGGCGTGCGGGGCCGCGGGACGAAGGCCGAGCGTGGGCATCCCGAGCGAGACGGAACCAGCAGCGGAGGTGCCGGCGTGGCTCGGCACGCCGCAGGCATCCGCCTCGGCACGGTCCCAGGCGTCGCCGGCCGTGGTCCGGCGGATGCGCAGCGGCGCCCCGTCCGGGGAGTCGGCGATGAGGTGGAACGGTGCGGCCTGGGTCACCGTCACCGTGACGAGGTCCCCGGGACGCGGGCGCTCCGAACCGTCCGGCACGTCGAAGTGCACGAGGCGGCTGTCGGGCGCACGCCCGCTCATCCGATGGGTGTCCGAGTCCTTGCGGCCCTCCCCGTTCGCGACGAGCAGTTCGAGCTCCCGGCCGATCACGGCCTGGTTCTCTTCCCACGAGATGCGTTCCTGAAGCACTGCGAGGCGCTCGTACCGATCCTGGACGATCTCCTTGGGCACCTGGTCGGCCATCTCCGCGGCCGGTGTGCCCGGGCGGATCGAGTACTGGAAGGTGAAGGCCGTCGCGAACCGTGCCCGTTCGACGACACGGAGGGTCTCCTGGAAGTCCTCCTCCGTCTCGCCGGGGAAGCCGACGATGATGTCGGTGCTGATCGCCGCATCGGGCATCCGCGCACGAACCCGGTCGAGGATTCCGAGGAAACGCTCGGATCGGTAGGACCGGCGCATGGCTTTGAGCACCCGGTCGGAACCGGACTGCAGCGGCATGTGCAACTGCGGCATCACGGCGGGAGTGTCGGCCATGGCCTCGATGACGTCGTCGGTGAACGCGGCGGGGTGCGGGCTCGTGAAGCGGATGCGCTCGAGTCCCTCGATCTTCCCGGCGGCGCGGAGAAGTTTGCCGAAGGCGAGGCGGTCGCCGAATTCGACGCCGTAGGAGTTGACGTTCTGGCCGAGCAGCGTGACCTCGATGGCTCCGTCGTCGACGAGGGCCTGGATCTCGGCGAGGATCTCGCCCGGCCGACGGTCCTTCTCCTTGCCACGCAGGGCGGGGACGATGCAGAAGGTGCAGGTGTTGTTGCAGCCGACGGAGATGGAGACCCAGCCGCTGTAGCTCGAGTCGCGCTTGGTCGGCAGTGTCGAGGGGAAGGTCTCGAGGGCGTCGAGGATCTCGAGCTGGGCCTCGCCGTTGTGCCGGGCGCGTTCGAGCAGGCTCGGCAGCGCACCCATGTTGTGGGTTCCGAAGACGACGTCGACCCACGGCGCCTTCCCAAGGATGACGTCCTTGTCCTTCTGGGCGAGGCAGCCGCCGACGGCGATCTGCATGCCCGCGTGGCGCCGTTTGATCGACGCGAGCTGGCCGAGGTTGCCGTAGAGCTTGTTGTCGGCGTTCTCGCGCACCGCGCAGGTGTTGAGGACGACGATGTCGGCTTCGGCCCCGTCGGCGGGAACGTACCCGGCCGCCTCGAGGGAACCGCTCAGCCGTTCGGAGTCGTGCACGTTCATCTGGCAGCCGAAGGTGCGCACCTCATAGGTGCGTGCCCGGCCGTCGTCGTCGCGGGCCGCCGGCGACGGGGCGATCAGGGTCTTCGTGCTCAGGGTCATAGTGACTCCAGTTTACGCGACCGCGCCGGACCTTCCCGATTCGGCTACTGGAACCGCACGCCGGACGAGCCGCCGCCGTTGCGCGAGTCGAGCGCGGCCTGGACCGCTTCGCGCACGACCGAGGACGGGTAACCCTTGCGCATCAGAAATGCATTGAGCCGGCGATCGATGGTGCGATCGTCGAGGCGGCCCAGCTGCTGCACGCGCTTGATCGCGACCTCGATGGCCCGTTCGGTCTCGTCGTCGGGCATGGCGTCGAGCGTCTCCGCGATGAGCTCCTTGTCGAGGCCGCGGCGGCGCATCTCGGCCTGGACGCCGGAGCGCCCGAGGCCCTTGCGCTCGTGCTGGCTGTAAACGATCTGCTCGGCGAGCTTCGCTTCGTCGAGATAGTCGAGGCGGATGAACCGTTCGACGATCTCTTCGATCTCGCTCTCCGGAAGGTCGAGTCCGACGAGCACGCCGCGGGCCTCGGAGATGGACAACGAGCGACCGCGAAGCCGCTGCAGGAGGACCTGCTCGGCGTGTTCGCTGTCCGGGTCGACGGCGTGGTCGAGGTCTCCGGTATCGACCGCACCCGAGGCGACCCCGCCGGAGTCAACCTCGGAGACGTCCCCGACAGAGGAGGATGCCTGGGCGCCCGGCAGGTAGCTCACCGTCGCGAGAGTGCCCCGACGCTTGGCCGGGGCTCCGGTGGCCGCCGCGGCGGCCGGCTTGATGTCCGGCTCGGCCTTGGGTTCGAAGTGCACCATGCTTACGCGCCCTTCCGGGCGGCGAGCCTGGCCTGGGTGGTCTTCGGCTGAGTCACGTCGTCCCCTGCCGCCGCGCGGGCAGCGGTCGCGGCCTCCTTCGCGGCGAGCTCCGTCGCAGCTTCCGCGGCGGCGGCGGCCTTCTTGGCGGCTGCGCCTTCCGGCGAGATGCCGAGCTTGAAGAGGATCTTGCTCTCGATCTCGTTGGCCATGTCCGGGTTCTTCAGCAGGAAGTTCCGGGAGTTCTCCTTGCCCTGCCCGAGCTGGTCGCCGTCGTAGGTGTACCAGGCGCCGGACTTCTTCACGATTCCCTGTTCGACACCGAAGTCGATCAGGCTGCCCTCGCGGGAGATGCCGATGCCGTAGATGATGTCGAACTCGGCCTGCTTGAAGGGCGGCGCCATCTTGTTCTTGACGACCTTGACCCTGGTGCGGTTACCGACGGCTTCTGTGCCGTCCTTCAGGGTCTCGATCCGGCGGATGTCGAGGCGAACCGAGGCGTAGAACTTGAGTGCCTTGCCGCCCGCGGTGGTTTCCGGGCTGCCGAAGAAGACACCGATCTTCTCGCGGAGCTGGTTGATGAAGATCATCGTGGTGTTGGTCTGGCTGAGCCCGCCGGTGAGCTTGCGGAGGGCCTGCGACATCAGCCGGGCCTGGAGGCCGACATGGGAGTCGCCCATCTCGCCCTCGATCTCGGCGCGGGGCACGAGGGCGGCGACGGAGTCGATGACGATGAGGTCGATCGAGCCGCTGCGCACGAGCATGTCGGCGATTTCGAGCGCCTGCTCCCCCGTGTCGGGCTGGGAGACGAGGAGGGCATCGATGTCGACGCCGAGCTTCTTTGCGTAATCAGGGTCGAGCGCGTGCTCGGCGTCGATGAACGCGGCGATGCCGCCGCCCTTCTGGGCATTGGCGATGGCGTGCAGGGTGAGCGTGGTCTTACCGGAGGACTCCGGACCGTAGATCTCGACGATGCGCCCGCGCGGGAGCCCGCCGATGCCGAGGGCCACGTCCAGTGCGATCGAACCGGTGGAAATGGTTTCGACCGGTGCCCGGTCGTCGCTGCCGAGGCGCATGATCGAACCCTTGCCGAACTGGCGGTCGATCTGGGCGAGCGCGGTGTCGAGCGCCTTCTCGCGGTCTGCTGCTGATGCCATGGTGGGTCTCCTTCGGTCGTGCGTTTCGGCGCCTATAGGCTGTCGCGAAACACTCACCGGGAGGACCCCGGTGCGTGCTCTGGGACAAGGCATTCGCTGTCTGTCACTGACGAAGGCGACTGTACGCCGCACCCCCGACATTGATCGGGAAGCGCTACGACGGTGGACACTTCTGCACTGACTCCTGCTGGTGAGGAGCCTACCAAAGGTCGAACACGTATTCGAGCACCGACGCGCCGAAACGGGTGCGTCGTCGAAGTCCGGAGGAAGACTACGGGCGCGGCGCCGGCACCCCTGCGCCGAACCAACGGCTCTTGGGCACGTCGGTCTCCGCGCACAGCGCGAGCCAGACGTCGCGCGCCGGAACACCGCCGGCCAGGGCCTGGTCGGCGGTGTTCCCGAGCGAGGTGAGCACGAGGTCGCGGGTCAGCACACGACCGTACGACTCGCCGAATTCGTCTTTCAACGCCTGACGGAATTCACTGAGTCTCACGAAGCCACCTCAACGGCGGGGAAGGAGGGGATGGGGAAGGCCGGGGTCAACGAACCATCATGCCGGTGTCGTACGTCGCGACGAGCTCGTCGGGAACGGTGTCGGGGAAACGATCGATTCCCTCGATGACGGCGAGGCGGTCTCCCACCTCACGCATGATGACCGAGATCGGGGTGTCCAGCGCGTCAGCGACGGACGCCAGAATCTCGGATGACGCTTCCTTCTGGCCGCGCTCCACTTCGCTCAGGTAACCCAGGGCCACGCTGGCCTTGCTGGCGACCTGACGCAGTGTGCGCCCTTTCTGCAGTCGGAAGTCCCTGAGCACATCGCCGATTTCCTGTCGTACAAGAATCATCGGAACCTCCTTCTATTACTTATCAAGTGCAGCCTTATCAAGTAAAGCTACTTCGGTCATGCCGGTGGCGGATGGATAACAGTACTACATCCACCCGACTCCTGCAGACTACCCAGAACGACTGGGGTTTGCTTGTGAATATGTACTGTGTAACCCAGCGTTTACGCGAACTATTCCGTCGGTAACGTGGCTATCAGCCCACGCACAGCTTCGACGGCCGCCCGGACCGTTTTCGCCCGGATCGCGGCGCGGTCACCGGTGAGGGTGAGCAGGACCGCTGAGGATTCGGTTCCGATTGAGAGGCCGAGATAGACCGTCCCCGGTTGTCGGTCGCCCTGGGGGTCCGGACCGGCGACACCGGTCGTCGCGACCCCGATATCCGCGCCGCGGCCGCCGAGGGTGAGCCGCCTGCGCGCGCCCGCGGCCATCTGGCACGCGACCTCCGGGTCGACGGGGCCGTGCGCGGCGAGGAGTGCGGGGTCGACGCCGAGGAGGGTGTGCTTGAGTTCGGTCTGGTACGCGACGATGCCGCCGGCGACGACGACGGATGCCCCGGGGATCCTGATGAGTTCGGCCGCGAGTGCTCCCCCGGTCAGGGACTCGGCCACGGCGATGGTGAGGCGCCGGCTGGTGAGTTCGAAGATCAGGGCCGCGGTCGGATCATCCGCTTCGGTCGCATTCACCGTCACATCGGTCGGATCGGGCACATCGTTCGTATGGATGGTCACGGCAGGTCAGCCGTCGTGCCGGGACTGGCGCGAGACACGCCGGGCGGCGACGAGGTAGTCGATGCCGGTCGACACGGTCAGCACGAGCGCGACGGCCATGGCCGCGTAGTTGACCCAGTGGATCCAGTCGCCGAGCACGAGCCAGAGCGGCACGAGGAAGAGCGAGATCGCGACGGACTGCATGATCGTCTTGAGCTTGCCGCCGCGGGAGGCCGGGATGACCCGGTCGCGGAGCATCACGAAGCGGAACGCCGTGATGCCGAGCTCGCGGACCAGGATCACGATCGTGACCCACCACCACAGTTCGCCGAGGATCGAGAGGGCGACGAGCGCTCCCCCGGTGAGCACCTTGTCGGCGATCGGGTCGAGCAGCTTGCCGAGGTCGGTGACGAGGTTGTACTTGCGGGCGATCGCTCCGTCGATCCCGTCGGTGGCGATCGCGAGGATGAACAGCACGGCGGCCGCCCAGCGCAGCGCGCCGTCCTGGCCGGCGTCGGCGAGCAGCATCCAGATGAACAGCGGGGCGAGCAGGATCCGCACGACCGTGATGAGGTTGGGCAGGTTCCAGTTGCTGGGGTGTGCGACGGGTTCGGATGCTGTGGCCATGATCAGTCCCTGCCGGTGAGGTTCCAGGCATCCTCGTCTGCTGACGACGCCTCTTCCTCAGGGTAGCCCTCGCTCATTTTCGCGACCGGGTCGCCGGCGTAGCGGGGGTCGGGCTGGGAATCGCGGCGGGCATCCGCCTCGTGGGCGGCGTTGGCCTGGCGGGCCGCCGTTGCGGCGTGGTGCTCGTCGTCGGAGCCGCGGAGCAGGGCGAGCACGCTCGGGAGCTGTTCGACGGTGACGAGCACGTCGCGGGCCTTCGACCCCTCGGACGGGCCGACGATCTCGCGGGACTCGAGCAGGTCCATCAGCCGGCCGGCCTTGGCGAAGCCGACGCGCAGCTTGCGCTGCAGCATCGAGGTCGAGCCGAACTGGGTCGACACGACGAGTTCGGCGGCGGCGAGGAGCACCTCGAGGTCGTCTCCGATGTCGGAGTCGATCTCCTTGCGCGGCGCCTCCATCGAGACGTCCGGCCGGTAGTCGGGGCGGGCCTGCTGGGTGACGTGCTTGACGACCCGTTCGATCTCCGCCTCGCTGACCCAGGCGCCCTGCACGCGGATGGCCTTGGATGCGCCCATCGGCAGGAAGAGCGCGTCGCCCTGGCCGATGAGCTTGTCCGCGCCCGGCTGGTCGAGGATGACCCGGGAGTCGGTGACGCTCGTCACCGCGAACGCGAGGCGGGACGGCACGTTGGCCTTGATCAGGCCGGTGACGACGTCGACGCTCGGACGCTGGGTGGCGAGCACGAGGTGGATGCCGGAGGCACGGGCGAGCTGCGTGATCCGCACGATCGAGTCTTCGACGTCGCGCGGGGCGACCATCATCAGGTCGGCGAGCTCGTCGACGACGACGAGCAGGTACGGGTACGGCTTGAGGGTGCGGGCGCTCCCGGCCGGAAGCACGATCTCGTTGCCGACGACGGCCTTGTTGAAGTCGTCGATGTGGCGGAAGCCGAAGCTGGCCAGGTCGTCGTAGCGCATGTCCATCTCTTTGACGACCCACTGCAGCGCTTCGGCGGCCTTCTTCGGGCTCGTGATGATGGGCGTGATGAGGTGGGGCACGCCGGCGTATGCGGCGAGTTCGACCCGCTTCGGGTCGATCAGCACCATGCGCACGTCGCTCGGCTGGGCGCGCATCAACAGGCTCGTGATCATCGAGTTCACGAAGCTCGACTTACCGGAACCGGTCGAACCGGCGACGAGCAGGTGGGGCATCTTGGCGAGGTTGGCCACGACGAATCCGCCGCCGACGTCCTTGCCGACGCCGATGGTCATCGGGTGGGTGCTGTTCGTGGCCGCCGCCGAGCGGAGCACGTCGCCGAGGGTGACGATCTCGCGGTCGGTGTTCGGGATCTCGATGCCGATCGCGCTCTTGCCGGGGATCGGCGAGAGGATGCGCACCTCGTTGGACGCGACCGCGTACGAGAGGTTCTTGCTGAGGGCGGTGACCCGTTCGACCTTGACGCCGGGGCCGAGTTCGATCTCGTACTGGGTCACGGTCGGGCCGCGGGAGAACCCGGTCACCCGGGCGTCGACCTGGAACTGGGTGAGCACCTCGGTGATCGACGTGACGATGACGTCGTTCGCCGCCGAGCGCGCCTTCGCGGGAGGTCCGGCGGTCAGGGTCGTGTTCGACGGCAGCTCGTACGGCACGGCCGGGTGATCGCCGGTGTCCGGGTGCAGCGGATGCCCGTCCTCGCCGGGCACCGCACCGGTCGCCCCTGCGGCACCCAGGCCGTCGAGTCCCGGAAGCACCTCGGTGAGTCCCGCCGCCGCGGCCGAGCCTGGGCCGCCGGTCGCCTCGTCGTCGTGCAGGCCGAAGTCCGAGCCGCGCGGCACGTCGATCTCGCCGGTGAAACGCTTGATGGCGTCCTCGGCGCGGAGCAGGTCCTCGAGTACCTCTGTGCCGTAGTGGTCGCCGCCGGAACCGCCGCCGGACAGCCCGACCGAGAACGGCGTGGCCGGTGTCGGCACCGGGGACCCGTCCGCGGGCGCGATGGCGCTGTCGAAGCCGCCGCGGCCGTCGCCGCCGAGAAGGGTGCTGAGGGGATCGTCGCCGGCCCCGGACGGGCCGTCGCCCGCCTTCGAACCGTGAGCGCCGGCATCCGACACGAGGGCGCCACCGAAGTCAGGGTCTTCCTCGCGCTTGCTGTTGTTGCGACGCCACCAGGGCAGGGCGCTGTTGCCGTCCGGCTCGCCGTCGAGACCGTCGAGTTCGACCTGGGCGGTCTTCTCGGCGCGCTCGATCTTCGCGGTCTTCGCCGCCGCGCGCTCGTCCTCCGTGGAGAGCTCCGCGCCGAACAGCCAGGCGTAGAGCTCGCGCGAACGCTGGCCGATCCGGTTCGGCGGGGTCTTCGTGATGATCAGCAGGCTCAGGGCGAGCAGCAGGATGATGATGGCGGTGGCGCCGATGGCTGTCGTGAGGGCGATCAGCGGGGCTGCGATCATCCAGCCGATCACGCCGCCGGAGAGGGCGAGCACGTTCATGCCCTGGGTGGGCGTCGGCTGGCCGCCGTAGACGTGGCAGAGCCCCGAGACGGAGACGAGCAGCAGGCTCAGGCCGATGCCGATGCGCCCGTTGTCGTGCACAGAACTGGGCTTGCGGAACAGCCAGATCGCGAAGACGAAGAGGATCACCGGCAGGGCGAACGCGACCCGGCCGAAGAGCCCGCCGAAGGTCCAGGCGTCGAAGTTGCGGGCGATCGCGTTGTCGATCAGGAACCATTCCACGACCGCGCCGGCAACGGCGAGCAGCACGAGGAAGAACGGCAGGCCGTCGCGGCGTTCCTCTTTGGAGAGCTTTTCCGGGCCGAGTGCGCGAGCGGCGGCGCCGGCGACATGGGCGAGGGCGAGCCAGGAGCGCACGAAGAGGCCGGGTTCGGCCTCCGCTGCGGCGAACTTGACCGTCTTCTGTGCTGTGGTGCGGGCAGCCGGCTTGCGCGCGGGCGTACCGCGGGCCGGCGTGGTGCGGGCGCGCCCGGTCGACTTAGTGCTCGTGGCCATGAAGTCCACGGTACCGCCGAGCCACCGATTCCGCGTGAGCCCACGCGGTCCTGGTCGTGGCGCCGCACACGCGAGCGCCTCCGGCGACCCTAGGCCTCGATGACGAGCGGCACGATCATCGGGCGGCGGCGGAACGTGACGTTGACCCACCGGCCGACCGTGCGGCGCACGATCTGCTGCAGCGCGTGCGGGTCGCGGACCCCGTTCTCGGCGGCCTCGCCGAGGGCGGCGCGAATCTTGGGCAGCACCGCATCGAAGACAGAGTCGTCCTCCGCGAAGCCCTTCGCGTGGATCTCCGGGCCGACGATGACGTTGCCGGTCTTGGCGTCGACGACGATGATGATCGAGATGAAGCCCTCCTCTGCGAGGGTGCGCCGGTCCTTGAGGTCGGCCTCGGTGATCTCGCCGACGGTGGAGCCGTCGACGTAGACGTAGCCGAGGTCGAGCTGGCCGACCTTCCGCACGACGCCGTCCTTGAGGTCGAGCACGGTGCCGTCTTCGGCGAGGATGACGTTCTCCGGCGGCACCCCGGTCTCGGCGGCGAGCTTCGCGTTGGCGACGAGGTGCCGGTATTCGCCGTGCACCGGGAGCACGTTCTTGGGCTTCAGGATGTTGTAGCAGTAGGTGAGCTCGCCCGCGGCGGCGTGGCCGGAGACGTGGACCTTTGCGTTGCCCTTGTGCACGACGTTGGCACCGAGCTTGGTCAGGCCGTCGATGATGCGGTAGACCGCGTTCTCGTTGCCGGGGATGAGTGAGCTCGCGAGGATCACGGTGTCGCCGGGGCCGACCTCGACCTGGTGGTCCTGGTTGACCATCCGCGCGAGCACGGCCATCGGTTCGCCCTGGGAGCCGGTCGACATGTAGACGATCTTGTCGTCGGGGATGCTGCCGGCCTTCTTGAAGTCGACGAGCACCCCTTCCGGCACGGTCAGGTAGCCGAGATCGGCTGCGATGGTCATGTTGCGCACCATGGAGCGGCCGAGCAGGGCGACCCGGCGTCCGTTGGCGTGCGCGGCGTCGAGCACCTGCTGCACCCGGTGCACGTGGCTGGAGAAGCTCGCGACGATGACGCGGCGCGGAGCCCGGGCGATGACGTCGTCGAGGACGGGACCGATCAGCCGCTCCGAGGCGGTGAAGCCGGGGACATCCGCGTTGGTGGAGTCGACGAGGAAGAGGTCGACTCCCTCAGTGCCGAGCCTGGCGAACTCGCGCAGGTCGGTCAGCCGGTGGTCGAGAGGGAGCTGGTCCATCTTGAAGTCGCCGGTGTGCAGCACGGTGCCGCCCGCGGTCTTGATCGCGACGGCGAGGGCATCCGGGATGGAGTGGTTGACCGCGACGAACTCGAGGTTGAACGGGCCGAGCCGCTCGGTCTGCCCCTCGGCGACCTGGAGCGTGTACGGCACGATCCGGTGTTCCTTGAGCTTGGCTTCGATGAACGCGAGGGTGAGCCCCGAACCGATCAGGGGGATGTCCGCCCGCAGCTTGAGCAGGTACGGTACGGCGCCGATGTGGTCCTCGTGCCCGTGCGTCAGCACCACGCCGAGAATGTCGTCGAGGCGGTCCCTGATCGGGCTGAAGTCGGGCAGGATCAGGTCGACGCCCGGCTGGTGCTCCTCGGGGAAGAGCACGCCGCAGTCGACGATCAGGATCTTGCCGTCGATCTCGAACGACGTCATGTTCCGGCCGATCTCGCCGAGGCCGCCGATCGGGATGATCCGGAGCGTTCCCGGTTCGAGTGTGGCCGGTTCGTAGACGTCGATGGGCATGGGCCCTCCTCGTGGTTCGGTGTGCTGACTAGCGGGTGGTTCCGGCGATCTTGGGCAGGGCCCCGCCGGCGGCGGCGTTGCGGTCCGGGCGGAAGTTGGAGAAGTCCACACCGGGGATGTTCTTGACGAGGTCGATCTCGTCCTCGATCTCGGCGGCTTCCCATTCCTCCGGGCCGACGAGGGGCAGCCGCACGCGGGGGCTCGTGATGCGCCCGAGGCCGTGCAGGATGTACTTGGCGGCGACGGTTCCGGGCACGTGGGTCATCACGGCGCGCACGAGCGGCTCGAGCTGCTTGTGTGCGGCGGTTGCGGTCTTGAGGTCGCCGGCGTTGACCGCGTCGACCATCTGCCGGTACGGGGTCGCCGCGATGTTCGCGGTCACGCCGATCAGTCCGGTCGCGCCGATCGACAGGTGCGGGAGCACGTTGGGGTCGTCGCCGGAGAAGTAGAGCAGGTCGGTCTGGTTGAGCACGCGGCTCACCTGGGCGAGGTCGCCCTTGGCGTCCTTGACGGCGAGGATGTTGGGGTGCTTCGCGGCGCGCAGCAGAGTCTCGTATGCGATCGCGACGCCGGTGCGGCCGGGGATGTCGTAGAGGATCACCGGCAGGTCGGTCGCGTCGGCGATCATGCGGAAGTGGGTGAGGATGCCGGCCTGGGTGGGCTTGTTGTAGTACGGGGTGACGATCATGTTGCCGTCGGCGCCGGCCTTCTCGCTCTGCCTGGCCAGCTGCATCGCGTGCGCGGTCTCGTTCGAGCCACCGCCCATGATGATCTTCGCGCGGCCGGCCGCGACGTCCTTGCCGACCTCGACGAGGCGCAATTTCTCCGCGTCGGTGAGGGTCGAGGTCTCCCCCGTTGTTCCGGTCACGACGATGCCGTCTGCTCCGGCCGTGATCACGTCGTCGATGTGCTTCGCCACGCCCGCCCAGTCGACCTCACCGTCGGCGGTGAAGGGGGTTACCAGGGCGACGAGGACCTGGCCGAACGGATTCTCAGACATAGACACGTGGACAGGCTATCGCCTTGCCGGCGTCCGGCGGCAGTCCCGGCCGCGTTAACCGGCCTTCTGGGCGCACGACTCGTCGGGATGCCCGAAGATCAGCCAGCCCGGAAGATCGCTGAGGAAGGCCGACCGTACCGCGGCGCTGCGGGCGAGGGTCCAGTCGACGCGCGCCCCGATCTCGGTCTCGTATTTCTCCCACTCGAACCAGTTGATCATGTGCAGCCTGGGGAACCTCGTCGCCGTGTCGGCCGAGAACACCTGGCGCCACCACGCCCGCTTGATCGCCAGTTCCTGGGCCGGATCTCCCCCGGACACCACGAGCGCCGCGGTTTCCGGGATCGCGACGGGTTTGCCGTGCCCCTCGCCGTAGACGCCGTAGAAGTCGGGCGTGGCGGTCTCGTCGCCGGCGAGCCCTGCGTAGGTTCCGGTGAGCTGGGCGGCGAACTTGCCGGGCTCCGGCACTTCGTCCTCGCCCCAGGGGTATGCGGATCCCCAGTGGTACAGGGACATGCCGACCCAGTCCACCACGTCGTCTCCGGGGTAGTACGGCAGGTAGGGGTCGTCCCTGATGGTGAGCGTGCCGTCGCCGTCTGTGTCCAGGGCGGTGAAATCGGGCGTGCCGGGCTTCGCCGCGTACACTCCACCGGCGAAGGGATAGCCGCCGCCGTAGTTCGGCGCCCACATCATCGCCGAACCAGGGGCATCGCGTTTCACGGCGTCCGCGACCCTGCGGAACGCCGCGACATACTCCGTCGGCTGCTGGCCCCACTCGTACCAGGACCCGTTCATTTCGTGGGCGAAGCGCACGACGACGGGTACGCCGCGGTTGTTGAGTCCGCCGAGCAGGGCGCCGAGGTTGTCGGCAACGGCAGGGGTGATGGCGGCGAGACCCGCGCGAGGTTCGAGGGTGAGCAGGAGTTCGCCGCCGTTGGCGAGCACCTGGCCCGCTGCGGCCCCGACGTTGGCGCGGTCGTCCGCACTCATCGGCAGGCCGGAGAAGGAGACGGCGACCGCGGGACGGAGGCCGCTACCGCTGAATTCGGCGAGGGTCTCGGCGCCCCAGTCCAGGTTGACCCCGAACAGAACCCCCGTGTGTGGAACCAGGTCGGCCGTCGATGTGACCGCGCACGAGACCGTCGGAGACGCGGAGCCCGGTGCCGCTGTGCAGCCGGCGAGGAGCGCTACGACGCTGACGACTGCGCCGACAGCGGCGGAATGGCGGAGCGCGCGGGAGGGACGCGCCCGGGAATTGTGAGGCACGGGTCCCACCCTAACGGGGGGCGCCGTCCGTAATCTCTCGTCACACGAAGATTCCTCGCTCGAGTCCCGCGTAACGTCGACCCCATGAACCCCTTCGGCGCCGCACTCGTCGTGGTCGCCCTCGTCGCGGTCGCGACCGTGCTCGGCCTCGTCTACCGCTCGCGCCAGGGGTTGTTCCGCGACGTCGCCGACACCGAAACGACCGTGCTGACCCCTGCGGATGTCGGCAGCCAGGTCCCCTTCGGCCCCGCGGCCACCCTCGTGCAGTTCTCCACGGAGTTCTGCAGCCGCTGCCCCGGCACCCACCGACTCCTCAGCCAGATCGCCGATGGCCGTCCCGGCGTTGCCCACGTCGACGTCGACCTCACGCACCGGGCCGACCTCGCGAACCGCTTCGGTGTGCTGCAGACCCCGACGACGCTCATCCTCGACGGCGCGGGTCGCGTGCACGCCCGCGTCGGCGGCGCGCCGCACCGGGCGGATGTCCTCCGTCACCTCGACCATCTCGCCGGGCCCGAATCGGCGAACCCCCTCACCGCGTCACACCTGCCAGGGAGCCCCCATGCCCAGTGATTCCTCCGCGAACCGCGCAACCACGCCGAGCCCCGCCGCTCCGCCCCGTCGCGCGCCCGTCGACCCCCGAGGCCCGCGGTTCAGCGCCGCCATCACGGCCGTGCTCCTGCTCGTCGTGATCTTCCTCTCCCTGACCGGGGCATCCGTCGCCGCTCTCGTGTTGCTCGCCGCGATCGCGGCGCTCTTCGCCTGGGGAGCATTCGCAGGCGTCGGCCGGCACCCGTACGGCCTGCTGTTCAAGCGATTCGTACGTCCCCGCCTTGCACCGCCCGCCGAACTCGAAGACGCCGCTCCGCCGACCTTCGCCCAGGGGGTCGGCCTGTTCGTGACCGTCATCGGCGTCGTGCTCGGACTGTTCGGTCTCGCCCCCGCAGTCGGGATCGCCGCCGGTTTCGCGTTCATCGCGGCGTTCCTGAACTCGGTCTTCGACTACTGCCTCGGCTGCCAGCTCTACCTCCTGCTCGTGCGCGCCCGGATCCTCAGTCGCTCCCCCGCCGCGGCCTGACGCGCGTGGACCGGGCTCCCTGTCAACTCCCAGACTGAGCCTGTCCCTCTGAGTGGATGCCCGGTTAGGCTGGGGCTTTCACACCCAGGAGGTAACACCATGGCACTGACCAGCGAAGCGTCAACCGTCTGGACCGGAGACCTCAAGTCCGGCCATGGCACCGTCTCACTCGACTCCTCCCACGCCGGCGAGTTCCCGGTGACCTGGAAGGCACGGAGTGTCGGGAGCCCGAACACCACCAACCCGGAAGAGCTCCTCGGCGCCGCGCACGCCGCGTGCTTCTCGATGGCCCTCGCGAACGGGCTCGGCGCGGCCGGGCACACGCCGGAGAACATCCAGACGACCGCTGCCGTGACCTTCGAGGCCGGAGTCGGCATCGTCGGCAGCCACCTGCTCGTCAGCGCGAGCGTGCCCGGCCTCACCGAGGAACAGTTCGCGGCATTCGCCGAGGACGCGAAGGCGAACTGCCCGGTGTCGAAGGCCCTCGCCGGGATCCCGATCACGATCGAAGCGGAACTGGCCTAGGCGCAGGAGCGCCCGATGCGCGTACTGATCGCCGGAGCCTCCGGGCTCATCGGAACCGAACTCGTCCGCCAGCTCGGCGAAGCCGGGCACACCGTCGCCCGGCTCGTGCGCCATCCGGCCACCGGGCCGGACGAGGTGACCTGGAACCCCGCCGTCTTCGACATCGACCCTGCAGCCCTCGACGGGGTCGACGCGGTCGTCAACCTCTCGGGGGCCTCGCTCGCCCGTCTGCCGTGGACGAACGGCTACCGGACCGAGATCCTGGCCTCCCGGACCCACGCGACCCGCACCCTCGTCGAGGCGATCAGGAGGACTCCCACCCCGCCGGCCGTGTTCCTGAGCGGCTCGGCTGTCGGCCTGTACGGCAACCGGCCCGGTGAGATCCTCACCGAACGGTCCGCTCCCGCCGACGATTTCCTCGCTGCCGTCGTCGAGGCCTGGGAGGCCGAGGCCCTGCGCACACCGGCGCCGACCCGGGTCGTCCTGCTCCGCACCGGGCTCGTGATCGCGCGCGGCGGGGCGTTGAAACCATTGCTCCCCCTCGTCAGGCTCGGCCTCGGCGGCCCGCTCGGCCGCGGCATCCAGCACTGGCCGTGGATCAGCCTGCACGACGAGGCCGCCGCGATCGTGCACCTGCTCGGCTCCACCCTCAGCGGCCCGGTCAACCTCGTCGGACCGGCCCCGGCCTCGGCGAACGACGTGATCCGGGCCGTCACGGTCGCCCTGCACCGCCCGTTCCTCCTGCCGGTGCCGGAGTTCGCGCTGACATTCGCGCTCCGTGACGCCGCCCGCCAGCTGCTCCTCGCCGACCAACGGGTGAGCAGCGCCCTGCTGCAGGGCGACGGCTTCGTGTTCCGGCACGGCACGGTCGCCGAGGCCGTCGACGCGATGCTCGCCGAGGCGTGACCCGGCTGCGCGGCTCCACCGAGTGATGTCGCCGCCACGCCCCACCCTCATCCGGGGGTGATATTGCCTCGTTTTCCGCTACGCTGAGGCACAGGTCGCACCATCGTCGAGGGAGGCCGTCAGGCCAGACGTCGGGGGTAGCAGGTGCAGGTTTCCAGAGCACGCGGCTCCCGATCCCGTGTTCGACGGGTGGCCGCAGTGCTTGCCATGGTTCTGGCGCTGGCGCTTCCCCTGGCCACGCCGGCAACGGCCGCACGGGCCACCCCCACAACCTCGGCCACCGCCACCGCTACGGCCACGGAATCGGCAACGGCAACGGCAACGCCGGAACCTGCGCCGACGCCCGCCGTGACGGTGACGCCGGCGCCCGCGACGGACGGCGCTCCCGTCAGCCTCGAGCCGACCGCCGGAGCGTACTTCGGGTCGATCCTCGACTGGAGCGGTGACAGCGCCACCGAGCAGGCGTCCCGCCTCGGCTCCCCGAGCGCTTTCTACGAGCACTCCGTCTCGATGCCGATGTCCGACGCCGACACGAGCTACAGCGCCCAATTCCTGCAGAAGACGAACGGTGCCGGCTCCCTCCCGTTACTCACCATCCGACCGACGACGAGCCTTCTGGCGATCACTGCGGATGCCGCGACGCGGCTGGTCGACGGCATCGCGGCCGCGCGGGGCACCAGCACCGCCCCGCTGTACCTGCGCTTCGCCCCCGACATGAACAGCACCTGGGTGTCCTGGGGACAGCAGCCCTCCGCATACCGCCAGGCCTTCGCCGCCGTCGCCGACGTCGTGCACCGCCGTCTGCCCGGGGCCGTGATGGTGTGGTCGCCGAACTGGGGAGGCGGGTATCCGTTCACCGGGACCCGGGCCGCGGACACCGACACGCTCCGCGAGCTCGACACCAACCGGGACGGCTCCGTCGACGGCGGCGACGACGCGTACGCCCCCTACTATCCCGGCGCCGTCGCCGACTGGGTGGGGCTCTCGGTGTACCACGACGACACCGCGGGAGGCGACGCCCGCAACACCGTTCCGCGCGACGGCGAGCTGCTCGCCCGCCTCGGCTCCCCCGCCGCAGACGCCGCAGGCGACGACGACTTCTTCGGCCGGTATTCGACGGCGACCGGCACGCCGTTCCTCTTGGAGACCGCGGCGTTCTACAGTCCCTCAGCGGGCGGCCCCGGCGAACTCGCGATCAAGCAGAACTGGTGGCGCCAGGTCTTCGCCGCCGTCGCCGACCCGCGATACGCCACGCTCAAGGCCGTGCTCTGGCAGGACACCACGGCGACCCGTGCGGTCGTCGGCGGGACCTTCGTCGACTGGAGCGTGACACTCGGCGACAACACCCGGGCCGCCTTCGCTGCCGACCTTGCCGCAAGCGACCTCACGCTCGGCCCGCAGTTCGCGCCGACGACGACGAACGAGGCCGGGGCATCTGCCACCGGACCGGGGGTGACCATCGGCGGCTGGTGGGCCTGGCTCGTGGCCGCGCTCGTGATCGCCGCAGTCACGCTGCTTTTCGCGCTCGCGGTCGCGCGGCGCGGCCGGTCGGCGCTGAGCTATGACGGCCCGACCGACCGGGACCTGCGCATCGACCTGATGCGCGGCCTCGCGATCGTGTTCGTCGTGGTCAACCACATCGGCCTGGTCTCCCTGTTCCAGGAGATCACCCAGGAGGCCATCGGAATCGTCTCCGGCGCCGAGCTGTTCGTGTTGTTCGCCGGCGTCGTGCTCGGCATGGTCTACCGGCCCAAGATCGCCATGAGCGGCATCGGCGAGGTGGTCATCCGAACCAGCCGGCGCGCCTGGAAGCTGTACTACACCGCCCTCGCCGTAGTGATCCTGATCTTCGCGGTGAGCCTGCTGCCCTTCGTCAACGCCGGCTACCTCACGACGTTCACCGACCAGGGCACCGGGGCGCGAGGCAGTTCGGCGTCGGGCCACGTCTACGACCTCTATGCCAACGCCGGGCAACTGCTGACCTACCCGGTGAACCCGCACATCCTCCTCGACCTGGCACTCCTCCGGCTCGGGCCGTGGCAGTTCAACGTGATGGGCCTGTACGTAGTGCTGCTCCTGGTCTGCCCGCTCGTGCTGTGGGCGTTGTCGAAGCGGTGGTGGGTGCCGGTGCTCGCGCTCAGCTGGGGCTTGTACCTGTTCAACGCGCTCGCGGGGGTGCGTCTGTTCCCCTCCGAGTTCGAGGACTCGTTCCCGCTGCTGACCTGGCAGGTGCTCTTCGTCACGGGAATCGTGGCCGGGTACCACCGTGTCGCCCTGCTCCGCTGGTTCGCCTCGCGGTGGGGCCTCGTGGCCGCTGCGGTGATCGTGCTGCTCGCGACAGCGTTGATGTTGTTCTCCTGGAGCAACCCGTATCTCCCCAGCGCCTTCTCCGTTCGCCTCGGACTCGTTCCTGACGCGCTCTTCCGCTCGATCTACGGCGCATTCTTCGGGCGCACCAACCTCGAGCCCGGTCGTCTCCTCAACGTGATGCTCGTGGTCGTCAGCCTCTACGCCCTGGTCAGCGCATACTGGCGTCCGATCCGGCGCGCCCTCGGCTGGTTCCTGATCCCGCTCGGGCAGGCCACCCTCTACGTCTTCATCATGCACGTGTTCTTCGCCCTGATCGCCGCCAACATCCCGGCGCTCCAGGACGGGAACGTGTGGCTGAACACCGGCGCATACGTCGTCATCCTGGCGCTGCTCTGGGTGATGGTCAGGACGAAATTCCTGTTC
This sequence comes from Cryobacterium sp. MDB1-18-1, assembly GCF_004402735.1. NCBI lineage: Bacteria > Bacillati > Actinomycetota > Actinomycetes > Micrococcales > Microbacteriaceae > Cryobacterium > Cryobacterium sp. MDB1-18-1. The sequence continues at coordinate 61,884 of NZ_SOFR01000009.1, forward strand.
CGGATCGTGCCGCGATGAATCGTGCCGCGATGAGAGGGGTGCTCCGATGAGCCGGATGCTGGCACTGCGGATCGTGGTCGTGCTCACGCTCGCGCTCGGTATCAACTACGTGGCGTGGCGCTGGATGTTCTCGCTCAACTGGGACGCGTGGTGGATCGCCGTCGCCCTCGTCGCCGCCGAAACGTACAGCCTGATCGACGTCAGCCTCTTCGGCATGATGATGTGGCGCGCGTACACCCGCCCGGCACCGCCGGCGCCTCCCGCGGACGCGACCGTCGACGTGCTGATCGCCACGTACAACGAGCCGATCGACCTCGTGATGACGACGGCACTCGCCGCGCGGGAGATCACCTTCCCCCATCGCACCTGGGTGCTCGACGACGGCGCCCGGCCGGAGCTCGCAGCGGCGGCGGCGGCAGCCGGCATCGACTACCTCTCGCGGGGAACCGAATGGATCGACCGGCCGCGCCACGCGAAGGCCGGGAACGTCAACAACGCGCTGATGGAGACCCAGGGCGAATTCCTGCTCATCCTCGACGCCGACCAGATCCCCCGGCCGGAGATCCTCGACCACACCCTCGGTTACTTCACCGACGACAAGGTCGCGCTCGTGCAAACCCCGCAGGTTTTCAGCAACGTCACGGTCGAGGACCCGCTCGGCAGCCAGGCGCCCCTGTTCTACGGCCCGATCCAGCAGGGCAAGGACGGCTGGAATGCCGCCTTCTTCTGCGGATCGAACGCCGTGCTGCGCCGCGAGGCCCTGATGCACCTCGGCATTCTCGGGTACGTGCGCGAGGTGGAGGGTTCCGTGCGCACCGCGCTCCGCGACGCGAGCCGTGTGGTGCGGGGTGCCCGCCGGCATCCGGCCGCCCGCAACCCCGCGGTCGCGCACGCCCTCACGGAAGTCTCCCACGCGATCAGGCAGGCGCGTGCCGCGATCCGGCGCGACGAGCCGCTCGCCGAAGTCACGTTCGTGCTGCACGAGCGGGTGGATGCCGCGGCCGCCGGCATTGTGGTCGGCGAGGTGACGTCGCTCGCGGACGACCTGCGCGAGATCAGCGAATTGGCCGGCACACCGGACTCGCCGTACCTGCTCGACATCGATGAGACGGTCGCGAGGCTCGCCACCCGCGAGCTCTCACCGTTCAAGGCCCTCGAGGCCGTGCGCTCCGCCCTCGACACGATCGCGATCGACCGCGGCCACGAGGCCCAGCCGGTGATGCCGCTCGCGACCATCTCGGTCACCGAGGACATGGCCACGTCGATGCGGCTGCACGGCCTCGGCTGGAAGAGCGTCTACCACAACGAGCTGCTCGCGGACGGGCTCGCCCCCGAAGACGTGGGCACGATGCTCACCCAGCGGCTGCGCTGGGGCCAGGGCACCATGCAGGTCTTCCTCAGGGAGAACCCGCTGCTGCAGTGGAAGATGAGCCTGCCACAGCGCCTGATGTACTTCGCCACGATGTGGAGCTACCTCTCCGGTTATGCGGCGGTCATCTATTTCGCGGCGCCGATCGTGTTCCTCGTCTTCGGGATCCTGCCGGTGTCCACCAATGCCTGGGATTTCTTCCTGAGGTTCATCCCGTTCATGATCGCCAACCAGCTCCTGTTCTTCGTGGCCGCGCGGGGTATCCCCACCTGGCGGGGCCAGCAGTACAGCCTCGCCCTGTTCCCGGTGTGGATCGACGCCTGCACCACCGCCTTCAACAACGTCGTGCTCGGCATCCCGCTCAACTTCGCCGTGACGCCGAAGACAAGGCAGGCTCACACCGGACCGCAGTGGCACCTGATCAAGCCGCAGATCACGGTGATGGTGATGCTCGTCGTCGCGATCATCGTCGGTTGTGTGCGCCTGTTCGTCAACGGCGCCGAACCGATCGGCACCGGGGTCAACATCGGCTGGGCCGTCTACGACCTCGTCGTCCTGAGCGTGTTGTTCAAGGCGGCCACCTACCAAGGCTTCACCCCTGAGGCCGCACCAGAGGAGCACCCAGAGCAATGAATTTCCGGACTGAAACGATAGCCGGCAACGTGGCGGCCATTCGCGCGGACGGCCGACTCAACATGGTCTCCGCGCCGCTGTTGCGCGAGGTGGTGTCCGCAGCGATCGCCGCGGGGACGGTGCGGATCGTCGTCGACCTGAGCGGGGTCGACTTCATGGATTCGTCAGGGCTCGGAGCCCTCATCGGCGGCCTGAAGGTCGCCCGGCAGGCCGGCGGGGACCTCCGCATCGCCGGTGCGACGCCGCAGGTCGCGCTCGTGTTCGAGCTGACCCATCTCGACCGCATCCTGCAGAACCACGCGACCGCAGAGACCGCATACCGTGACTGATTCCGACACCACCCTGGCGCTCAGCACTCCGCCCGACGATATCGACACCGTGCAGGACTTCGTCCAGCGCGTGCTCGAGCCCCACTCCGACATCGTCGACATCGACCGGTTCGCGTTCGAGACGGCCCTCGTCGAGCTGGCGTCGAACGTCATCCAGCACGCCGCCGCGGGAACCGGCATCACCTGCGTGCTGTCGATCCACGCCGACGACCACGAGCTCAGCGCCCGGATCAGCGACACCGGAACGGCCGGAGCGGTAACGCTGAGCGGACCTGTGCTCCCCGACGACCTCGCGGAGTCGGGCAGGGGGCTCGCGCTCATCCAGATGCTCGTCGATTCCGTGCACTTCGAACGGGTCGGAGACCGCAACGTCTGGACCATCTCCCGCGCCAGGCATCCGCTGCCCTGACGAATCAGACGGAGTCTTCGGGCGAGAGTCAGGCTGCGGCGCGCTCGAGCGTGATCGCTGTGCGGATGGCGCCGCGGGCGCGTTTCCGGTCCCCGGCGGCGTCGTACGCGAGGCCCAGCCGGAACCAGGCCTTCCAGTCCTCCGGTGCCGCGTCGACCGCGTCGCGGTACTGCGGGAAGTCCGCGTCGGCCGCGTCCCTGACCGGGCGGCCGCTCGCGCGGATCGGCAGGGTCTCGACCGGGAGTTCTCCGCTCGCCTCGAGCAGGCGAACGAGCCTGGCCGAGCGGGATCCGAAGGTGACCTCGAGCACGAGCGCCCAGATCCCGATCAGGGGCAGAACCAGCAGCGCCACGCCGATCGCGATGCCGACGGGTGCGCCACTCTGCAGGAAGAGCACCGCCCGCCACCCGACGAGCACCAGGTAGAAGGCGAGCAGGATCGCCATCATGCCGGCGCCGATGCGGCCCTTCATTCGAAGATCTCGGAGTCGGCGTCGATCTCGGGGACGCTGTCGAGGTCGGGCTCCGCTGCGATCGCGACGATCGCCGCCGGCGGGGTGGGGGGCGCGCCGAGGCCGAGGTCGACGACCTGGTCGAGGCCGACGGTCACGCCGACGGCAGTGCGGGCAGCGTCGAGGGCGAGCAGAATGCCGCGCCGGTACGCGTTGGCGGACAGCGTGTTATGGGAGATCGTGACCGTCTCCCCCGCGCCGCCGAAGATGACGTCCTGCCGGGCGAGCACGCCGTCGAGGCGCAGGCTGTGCACGGGCACGCTCGACACCTGCTGCCCGCGTGCTCGCTGGTCGTTGTGCGGTGCAGACACCGGGCCGAGCTCCGTGCGTGCGAGACCGATGAGCTCGGCGGTGCGGACCGCAGTCCCCGAGGGAGAGTCGACCTTGGCGGCCTGGTGCGTTTCGACGATCTCGATCGAGTCGAAGAGCCGGGCGAGCATGGCCGAGACGGCGGTCGCGACGACGGAACCGATCGAGAAGTTCGGCACGATCACGACGCCGGTGTCACTCCGGCCGCGGATCCGGCGCTCGAGCGTCGTGATGCGGGACTGGGACCAGCCGGAGGTGCCGACGAGCACCCGGATGCCGTTGTCGACGGCGAAGTCGACGACGCTCTGGCTCACGCCGGGCAGGGTGACGTCGACGACGACATCCGCCCCGAGCATGTCGGACAGCGGGCTGCGCGAGTCGAGGCCGGCGTGCAACTCGTACCCGTCGGTCTCCTCGACGAGCCCGCTGATCAGTCGGCCCATCGTGCCCGTAACGCCGACGATGGCCACCCGTGTTGTCATACGACTAATCTACCAAGCGGCAATCCGGCAATCCGGCATCCGGCATCCGGGCCCCGCACGACCCGGCGCGAACTGGGCTCACCGGGTTCCCCGACGTAGCCTTGTGGCATGCCAGCCACCCCGAAAGCACCCGGCCCCGTCTTCCGCGAGGTATCCGTGACGGATGCCGGTTCCCTCGCCCTCCTGACGGCCTACTTCAGCGATCGGCAGTCGAGCTTCCCCGTCGAGCAGGGTGCCTACCGAACGACCTTCCCGGTGGCCGGGGACTTCCTGCCGCCGAACGGTGTCTTCCTGCTCGTCGGCGAACCCAGCGGGAACCCGGAGCAGGCCTGGGTCGGGTGCGGCGGCATCCGTCGGATCGGGGACACCCCGGGCGGCGGCGCCCGCTACGAGGTCAAGCACCTCTGGCTGCAGCCGGGCACACGCGGGAGGGGCTGGGGCCGGGCCTTGCTCGCCGAACTCGAGCGGCGGGCGCGATTGTTCGGCGCCGCCGAGCTCGTGCTCGACACGAACGCGAGCCTGCGGGCCGCCGGAGCGCTCTACCGGAGCGCCGGCTTTGCGGATTGCCCGCCGTACAACGACAACCCGAACGCCACCAACTGGTACCGGAAGGGCCTCGCTCGCGACTAGTACAGAGCCCCGCTCGCGCCTGAGAGAGAGTCTCGCTCGCGCCTAGTACAGCAGCGGGTCAGGCAGTCCGGTGCGCATCTCCACGGGCAGGTGCCCGGTGTCGTTGTGGGTGACGAGCGTCCACGGGCGGCCCGGCTTCTGCAACAGCACGGTGAGGCCGCAGTTGGCCTGGTTGATGCTGATCCAGCGCCAGTCCGGAGCACCCAGCACTGCGCGCACGAACCAGCCGATGACGAAGTTGTGCGTGATCAGCAGTTCGTGGCGCTCGCCTCTGCGGGGCTGCAGGAATTCGGCGACGGCGTCGTCCATCTGCGCACGGCCGGCTTCGATCTCCTCCTCGGTGACGGCACCGAAGAACGGGGCGTATGCCGCGGGCGTCTCCGGCGCCATGCCGGTCGGGATGCAGTCGAACAGCAGCGGGGAGGGAACCGGGGTGAGCGAGGGCAGCCGCCCGGCGACGATCTCTGCGGTCTCGGCCGCGCGCTGCAGGGGCGAGTGCCAGGCGTCGGTGAACGGCACGCCGCCGAGGCGTTCCGCGATCAGCTGCGCCTGCCGTTTGCCGCGCGCCGAGAGCGGCCCGTCGGGCAGGCCGTGTTCGGCATCCTGTTGCTCGCCGTGACGAACCAGGTAGATGTAGTGGGGCAACGGGTTCTCTTTCGGTTCGGGGCGTTCGGCCGGACGGCCGGGCGGTACAGGGCCAGGTGACCCGTTGGATCAGGGCCGGACGCCTGGAGGCACGATTCCCGCGAAGACGTCGTCGTCGAGCGCGCCGACGGCGGCGATGGACAGCGGGCCGGCCGCGAGGTCGACGGCGAGGACCTGCACGTCGTCCGCGGTGACCAGGGCGAGCCGGCGCAGCGCCTCATCGAGGTCGACGAACTCACCGAGGGTGATCTCGGCGCGGCCGAGCCGGGACATCCGGGTGTCGGAGTCTTCGAGGGCCAGCGAGGAGGCACCGGAGAGCTGCCCGTTGGCGCGTTTCATCTCGTCCGCGGTGACACCGTGTTCGGCGAGCCGGTGCAGTTCGCTCAGGAGAAGCTCGGCGACCTGGCCCGCCTTCGCCGGGGTGCAGCCGGCGTACATGCCGAAGAGGCCCGCGTCGGAGTAGCCGGGGGCGAAGGAATAGACGGAGTACGCGAGCCCGCGCTTCTCGCGCACCTCCTGGAAGAGCCTCGACGACATGCCGCCGCCGAAGATGGAGGTCAGAACGCTCATCGTGACGCGGCGATCGTCGGTCGCGAGGAGTCCGGGGAACCCGAGCAGCAGGTTCGCCTGCTCGAGCGGGCGGCGCACGACTGTGACCGCGCTGCCCTGGTGGATCTCGGCGGGTCGCCCGTTGCGACGCCCGACGGGGGCGGCGTGTTCGCCCAGGTCCCAGCCTGCGGAGTAGAGCGCCCGGGTCACGTCTGCGACGAGCACGTCGTGGTCCACGGCGCCCGCGACCGTGACGACGAGGTCCTGCGGGCGGTAGTTGGCGCGGTAGTGCGCGAGCACGGCCTCCGGGGTGGCCGCCCTGATCGTGTCGGGGTTGCCGCCGATCGGGCGTCCGAGCGGATGCTTGCCCATCACGGCCTCGAAGAAGCGCTCGTTCGCAACGTCCGCCGGGTCATCGTCAGCCATGGCGAGTTCCTCGAGGATCACGCCGCGTTCGGTCTCGAATTCGACCGGGTCGATTGTGGACGAGGTGAGCATGTCGGTGAGCACCTCGACGGCCATCGGCAGGTCGCGGTCGCGGACCTTCGCGTAGTAACAGGTGTATTCCTTCGCGGTCATCGCGTTGTGCTCGCCGCCGACGGAGTCGAAGGCAATCGCGATGTCGAGGGCGCTGCGCTTGGCCGTGCCCTTGAAGAGCAGGTGTTCGAGGAAGTGGGTGGAGCCGTAATGCCCGGGCGCTTCGTCGCGGGAACCGACGGCGACCCAGTAGCCGATCGTCAGGCTCCGGCTGCCGGGGACGTGCTCGCTGAGAATGCGCACACCGCTCGGGAGGACGGTCCGGCGCACGACGGATTCGCCGGCGGCTCGGAAGGACAACTCGGCGAGTGTGAGGGGAAATTCAACGGCGCTGTTCATGACACCACCACCCTACGTCACGGCACCGACGGCATCAGGGTGCCTCGCGGAACCGAATTCGAGCGGCGGGCGGCGTCGGCGTCAGCGGCCGGCAGCGAGCCCCGTCACCCGCTCGAGGTCGACCATGTCGCTGCGGGTGAGCCGGATTCCGGCGGCCGCGATGAGGGAATCCACCTGGTCGGGCTGGCTGGCCCCTGCGACGGGCGCCGTGACCCCGGCCTGCGCGAGGAGCCACGCGAGCGCGATCGATGCGGCCCCGGTGTCGTGGTCGGCCGCGATCCGGTCCACCACGCTGAGAACCCTCAGCCCGGGCCTGCTGAGGTGCTTCGCGGCGCGGGCATCCCTCGTCGTGCTGTGCAGGTCGGCCTTGGAGCGGTACCGGCCGGCCAGGAAGCCGTGCGCGAGGGAGAAGTAGGGCAGGACCGCGAGGCCTTGGGCCCGGGTGACGAGGGACAGCGAGGACTCGAAGCCTCTGCGCTGCAGCAGGCTGTACTCGGTCTGCAGGGCGACGAAGCGCGGCAGGCCGTTCGCGGCGAGGATGCGGGCCTCCATCAGGCGCTCCCCGGAGAAGTTCGAGGCGGCGAGGTACCGCACCTGGCCGCTGCGCATCAGCACGTCGACGGCGCCGAGGCTTTCCTCGAGCGGCACGGTCGGATCGTCGAAGTGGAAGTGCAGCAGGTCGATGTAGTCGGTGCCCAACCGGTCGAGGGACGCCTGGACCGCGCCGATGATACTCCGGGAGGACAGTCCGGGGTTGTCCCGGTTCTTGCCGATCTTGGTGGCGATCACGGTGCTGTCGCGCGCCTTGCGGGAACGCAGCCAGGAGCCGATGATCACTTCGCTCCGTCCGGAGGTGTAGCTGTCCGCGGTGTCGAGGAAGTTGCCGCCGAGTGCACGGTGCCGGTCGAGGATACGGTGGCTCGTCTCGCCGTCCGCGGTCCAGCCGAAGACGCTCGAGCCGAGGGCGACCGGGTGCACGGAGAGGTCTGTATCCGCGATGGTGCGCCGGGCGCCGACGAGAGGGAGGCGCCCGTCCGGCTGGACCGGGATCGAGACGGAGATCGGCGGCGGCCCCTGGAGCGGGTGCGCGGTCACGTGGGCAGAGGCCGGGTGAAGAGCACGCTCGGAATCCTGAATGCCTGACTGGATCATCCGTCACTCCTTACTGCTTACCGCGACTGCTGGGTGTGGCCCCAAAACTGAGAGTAACCCGCGAATCGGCGCACGGAAAGGACACGCCCGAACCGTTATCAAAACGGATGCTGGGCGTCTGCCGCGAGGTCGCCGCGCCACGCCGGATAGAGTTGTACGGGAACGATTCCGGTTACGGCCTTCTGAGCAGGCGTGAGCCCGAACGAATCAGCCGCGAAAGAAGGATCCATGACGCAGCCCACCACCGGCGTGCCGACGACCGGCGCACCCGCGACCGAGATCACCGCAGAGGCGCGCAGGCGGCGCACCTTCGCCGTGATCAGCCACCCCGACGCGGGAAAGTCGACCCTCACCGAGGCGCTCCTCCTGCACGCGCACGCCATCACGACGGCGGGCGCGACCCACGGCAAGGCCGGCCGCCGTGGGACCGTGAGCGACTGGATGGCGATGGAGCAGGCCCGTGGCATCTCGGTGACGAGCGCGGCAATCCAGTTCGAATACCGCGACAGCGTGATCAACCTCGTCGACACCCCCGGCCACGCCGACTTCTCCGAAGACACCTACCGGGTCCTGTCGGCCGTCGACGCCGCCGTGATGCTCGTCGACGCGAGCAAGGGCCTCGAGGTGCAGACCATGAAGCTCTTCGACGTCTGCCGTCAGCGCAACCTGCCCGTGATCACCGTGATCAACAAGTGGGACCGGCCCGGCCTCGACGCTCTCGCCCTGATGGACGAGATCCGCACCCGCACCGGACTGCTCCCGACACCCCTGACCTGGCCGGTCGGAGTGGCCGGCGACTTCCGCGGCGTCATCGACCGGTCGACCGAAGAGTTCATCCGCTTCACCCGCACGGCCGGCGGCGCGACCGCCGCAGACAGCGACCGGGTGCCGTTCGAGGTCGCCGCGACCGAGGAGGGCGAGGCCTGGGTCACCGCGACCGAAGAATCCGAACTGCTCGGCGAGGAAGGCCAGGACCACGACGAGGCCACGTTCCTCGCCAACCAGACCACCCCCGTGCTGTTCGCCGCGGCCGTGCTCAACTTCGGCGTGCAGCACATCCTCGACACCCTCGTGGACTTCGCCCCTGCCGCGGAGGCGCGTGTCGACGCGGCCGGCGGGCACCGCCCGGTCGCCTCACCGTTCTCCGGCTTCGTGTTCAAGGTGCAGTCGGGCATGAACGCCTCGCACCGGGACTACGTCGCCTTCGTGCGGGTCTGTTCGGGCCAGTTCCGTCGCGGAATGATCGTCACCCACGCCGCAAGTGGCCGGCCCTTCGCGACCAAGTACGCCCAGCACCTCTTCGGACGCGAACGCGAAGTGGCCGACGAAGCCTGGCCCGGCGACATCGTCGGGCTCGTCAACGCGTCGGCACTCCGGGTCGGCGACTCCATCTTCGAGAGCGAACCCGTCGAGTTCCCGCCGCTGCCGATGTTCGCGCCCGAGCACTTCCGTGCTGTGCGCTCCGCGGACAGCAGCAAGCACAAGCAGTTCCGGCGCGGCATCGACCAGCTCGACCACGAGGGCGTCATCCAGGTGCTCCGCAGCGACCTGCGCGGCGACCAGGCCCCGGTGCTCGGCGCCGTCGGCCCGATGCAGTTCGAGGTCGTCGAGGAACGCATGACGCACGACTTCGGCGCCGCGATCCGTTCGGAGTCGCTCCCCTACCAGATCGCCCGCCGCACCAACCGGGAGAGCGCCGAGATCCTCGGCCACGACCGGCAGGTCGAGGTGCTGATGCGCTCAGACGGGACACTCCTCGCCCTGTTCAGCACCCCGTGGCGGTTGCGCAACACGGTCCGCGACCACCCGGAGCTGATGCTCGAAGACCTCGCCGCCGGCGCCCTGGAGCCGGCGCCCTCGGCCTAGTCATCCCCCGGCGGCATCGTTCACCGGAAGCCTCGTTCAAAACGGGCTCGGGTCGTCGGTGTCGTCGGGTGCGGGGTCAAGGTTCCAGACATCCACGAACGAGACCGGTGGTTTCGGTTCGGGTTTCGGTTTCCGGGGTGGTCTCATATCCGCGGAGGGTTCGACGATGTAGCGGTACCCGGCCGGGCAGGTCCATTCGATGCGGCCGTCGCCGAGGTGTCTCGGCGTCCACCGGGTGTAGCTCTTCACCGCGTGGTGATACGGGCAGAGGTGGGCGAGGTTCATCG
>NZ_SOFR01000082.1:0-74228 GCF_004402735.1 Cryobacterium sp. MDB1-18-1
CCGGAGCCGCGCCGATCCACCCCGGCGACCCGGGCTGGCAGTCCAAGTTCGACCGCGACGGCGACGGGATCGGCTGCGAGTAGCCGCCCCCTTCGCGAGAGTGCACTTTTGGCCCTTAAACCACCCGCTTAAGGGCCAAAAGTGCACTCTCGCGGAGTTCGCGAGGCGCGACTCAGAGGCGGGTGAGCTCGAAGAGGGCCGCCTGCTCGGGGGCGAGCAGCGGAGCGGGCAGGCCGACCTCGGCGAGCACGGTGCCGCTCAGGGTCTCCGACCCGTGCTGCAGCCAGGCCGGCGCGGCATCCTGGATCACGCGCGGCTCAATCGACGGCACGCCGGACTCCCCCGCCCCGGAAGGCTCAGCGCCCGGGTCGACTGCCCCGCCGATCGTCAGCGGCCGAACCGTGTACCGCGCGTCCGGGTCGAGCCCGGGGAACCGCAGCGAGGCAGGCAGTGCGGTCCGCGGCGCGGCGAGCGCGACGTACGCGAAGACAGCGGATGCCCCGTCCCCGGCCACGACGCCGTGCAGCTCGAGCGCGGGGTCCGACGCATCCGCGTGAACAACGACACCCGAGTGCAGCAGCGGACGAAGCCGTTTGTATTCCGCGATCCACCCGGCGACGGCCTCGAGCTCGCCGGCCGAGGCACGGGTGAGGTCCCACTCGATACCGGCGCTGCCGAAGAGCGCCGTCGCCAGCCGGAAGCCGAGCGACGCGGTGCGGCCCGTGGTGTGCGCGGTCGCGGCGCCGAGGTGCCCGCCGAGGTACTCCGGCGGCACGAGCACTCCGGTATACCGCTGGATCTGCTGCCGCTCGAGCGGATCGTTGGTGTCGCTCGTCCAGACCCGGTCGACGAGCGGAAGGATGCCGAGGTCGATCCGGGCCCCGCCCGAGGCGCAGGATTCGATCTCGAGTCCCGGGTGCGCGGCGCGCAGCGTGCCGAGCAGCCGGTAGACCGCCTCGGTCTGCCGGTGCGCCGAGCCTCCGAGGAGGTCACGGTTGTGGTCCCATTTCAGATAGGCGATCGGGTACTGGTCGAGCAGGGCCGTGAGGCGGGCGAGCACGTACGCGAAGGCATCCGGGTTGCCCAGGTCGAGCACCCGCTGGAACCGCCATTCGAGCGAGCCTGCTGCGCCGAGCACCCAGTCCGGATGCGCCCGCGCGAGCTCGGAGTCGAGGCTCACCATTTCCGGTTCGACCCAGAGCCCGAAGGAGAGACCCGCCGCGTGCACCCGCTCGACCAACGGGTGCAGGCCGCCCGGCCAGGTCACGGGGTCGACGAACCAGTCGCCGAGCGCGCGTTTGTCGTCGGTGCGGCCGGTGAACCAGCCGTCGTCGAGCACGAAGCGCTCGACCCCGACCCGCGCGGCCGCCTCGACGAGCCGGGTGAGCGTCGGCAGGTCGTGGTCGAAGTACACGGCCTCCCAGGTGTTGAGCACGACCGGGCGCGGGTCGTGGATCGTCGCCCACGACCGAATCCATGGATGCAGCCGCGCCGACAGCCCGTCGAGTCCGGTCGCCGAGTACGCGGCCACGGTCCAGGGTGAGGTGTAGCCGGCCCCGGCTGGCAGGGCCAGTTCCCCGGGGGCGAGCAGTTCGCCGCTGCCGAGGGTTGCGGCGCCGAGGGCCGAGCGCTCCGCCCAGACCCGCTTGTCGCCGCTCCAGGCGAGGTGCACCGCCCAGACCTCCCCGCGGCGGAACCCGAACCCGGCCACCCCGGCGACCGACAGGAACGGGTCGTCGTGGCCGGGCCGGCCGTGCCGGCTCTCGCGGCTCCAGACTCCGTGCGCGAGTCTCGTGCGCTGCGGACGGCGTTCGTGGCTCCACAGCCCGGTGAAATCGAGGAGTTCGCCGGCCCGGTCGGGTACGGGCAGGGTCATGTCGAGCGAGCCGAGTTCGAAGTCGGTGTCGCCCGTGTTGGTCAGGGTGTGCCGCACGCGCAGCACGCCCTCGACCGTGAGTTCAAGGTCGGTCGACACCGAGACGGATGCCGCGGCATCCGCCGTGTCGATCCGGAGCGAGCGCGCACCCCGGGGATGCACCGCCTCGAGCCGCAGCGCGAGATCCGCCGGCCGACCGGAACCGATCGAACCGGCAGAACCGGCAGAACCGGCGGAACCGGCGACGCCGCGCCGGAAGCCACTCAGCCCCGGCCGGCCGCTCCACCCTTCGGCGAACGTCGGCAGCAGCGAGAGCCGCAGGGGCACGTCGATCGAGCTCGGCGGGACCGCGGGAATCGCGGCATCGGCGAGCGCGGCCAGCTCGGGCCAGGAGAGGGCACCGAGGTCGGCGCCCCAGTGCACGATCGCGGGAACGGCCGTGCCGCGGGCGTCCAGCACAAGGCTGGTGCCCGCGGCACGGAGGTAGTACAGACCCGCCGGGGAGTCCGTCGACGGAGTGTGAGTCACGTGGATCGCTGCTAACTGCTCACACTGCGTGAACGGGTCGGTACGGATCGCTCCCGGGGAGCTGCTGGGAGAGCCCTACTTGTTGACGGGAATCGACTGCGCCGTCATGGCCGCAATCGTAGCCGTCTGGCCGGTCTTGAGGGCGTCGATCAGGGTGCCCTTCTTGGTGACCGCGGCCTTGAACCCGTCGGAGACGTCGTTGTACGTCTGCGTCATGGTCGGACCCCAGACGAAGTCGGGCGAGACCTGCGAGGACGCCTTCGAGAAGACGTCGTAGATGGCCTGGCCACCGTAGAAGTCGACTCCGGCCTTGAGCGCGGGCAGTTCCAGACCGGACTTGGCCGCCGGGTACAGGTTGGCGGACTTGTTCAGCAGGGTGAGCGCCTCATCGGAGGTGTTCAGCCAGAGCGCGAACTTCGCGGCCTCATAGGGGTGCTTCGATCCCTTGAAGACAGCAGTCGAGGAACCGCCCCAGTTACCGCTGGCCTTGTCGCCGGCGGCCCACTGCGGGGACTCGGCGACGGCCCACTTGCCGGCCGTGTCCGGTGCACCACTCGCGATGGAGTTGGCGCCCCAGGCGGCGGAGTTCCAGGTCCAGTCGCTGCCGGTGTTGTACGCGTTGTTCCACTCGTCGGTCCACGGCGGGTTGGTCGAGACGAGGTCCCGGTCGATCAGGTCCTGCCAGTACGCGGCGACCTTCGCCGTCGTCGGGTCGGTCAGGTTCACGGTCCAGTTGGTGCCGTCGTTCTTGAACCAGGTGCCACCGGCCTGCCAGACGAGTCCGGCGAACTGGTTGATGTCGCTCTGGGAGAAGTTGGTGATGTAGCCGCCGGTCGCGCGGATCTTCTCTGCGGCGGCGGTGTACTCGGCCCACGTGGTCGGGATGGCGATGTTGTTGGCCTTGAACAGGTCGGCGCGGTAGAACATGGCCATGGGGCCGGCGTCCTGCGGGATCGCGTACACCGCGTTGTCCTCGCCGAAGTTGACCTGTCCCCAGGTCCAGTCGACGAAGTCCTTCTTCGCGTCGAGCACGCCGGCACAGGAGGCGAGGTCGGTCAGGCCGTCCTGCACGCGGAAGTTCGGCAGCGCGTCATACTCGATCTGGCCGAGGTCGGGCGCGTTGCCGGCCTTGAGCTGGTTGAAGAAGTTCTGGTAGGTGCCGCCGTTGCCGTTGGGTCCGGTCTGCACCTTCACCTGGATGTCGGGGTTCGCCTTGTTCCACACGGCGACGGCGTCCTCCATGCCGGGGACCCAGGTGGTGAAGGTCAGGTCGACCTTGCCGGTCGACGGCGCACAGGCTGCGGCGGCGGTGCCGGAGCTTGTCGTCGAGGCGGAACAGCCGGTCAGCGCAACCGAAGCTGCGGCGAGCAAGGCAACGGCGACCGCTCTTTTCTTCATTCGCATGTGTCTTCTTCTTTTCTCTTGGGAAAGGAACCGTCCGGCATTCCGGGCGGGTGGTGCTGTGGGTGAAGCGGAGGTGAGGTGAGGGGGCTACTTGACCGAGCCGGCGCTGAGGCCGTTCCGCCAGAAGCGTTGGAGGAGCAGGAAGATGATGATCAGCGGGATGATCGACAGCAGCGCGCCGATCAGCACGTAGTCACGCAGCACGGGGATCTGGTTGACCTGCGAGTTCCAGCCGTAGAGCCCGAGCGTGACCGGGAACAGGGTCTCGTCGCGCAGCATGATCAACGGCAGGAAGAAGTTGTTCCAGATCGCGACGAACTGGAAGAGGAACACAGTGACCAGGGCGGGCACCATCATCCGCACCGAGACGGTGAAGAAGGTGCGCACCTCGCCGGCACCGTCGAGGCGGGCCGCCTCGATCAGTTCGTCCGGCACGCTCGCCGAGGCGTAGATGCGGGCGAGGTAGACCCCGAACGGGCTGACCAGGCTCGGCAGGAACACCGACCAGAACGTGTTGGTGAGGCTGATCTGGCTGAAGATCAGGAACAGCGGCAGCGCGAGCGCGGTTGCGGGCACGAGCACCCCGCCGAGCACGACGTTGAAGATCAGTTCGCGCCCGGGGAACCTGTACTTGGCGAGGGCGTACCCGCACATGCCGGCGATGATCGTTCCGACCAGGGCGCCGAGCCCGGCGTACAGCGCGCTGTTGAGCATCCACTTGAGGTAGACGCCGTCGCGGTAGCTGACCAGGGCGCCGATGTTCTGGAACAGGGAGAAGTCCGCGAACCAGAGCGGGTTCGTGCCGGTGAACTGGGCGCGATCCTTCGTGGCGGCGACCAGCAGCCACCAGACCGGCACCAGGAAGTAGAGCGTGAAGACGCCCATCACGATCATGGCGCTGGCCCGGGCGAACGGGTTCTCCCGCTGGGCACGTGGGGCCGAACCGGGGGTCGAGCGGATGCGACGGGCCGGCCGCACCGGGCCGGGGGTGGGGGTCAGGGTGCTCACTGGGCTTCCTTCCGCTGCGTGAACTTGAGGAATGTGAACGAGAGCACGAACGTGGCCAGGGCCAGCACCACCGAGAACGCGGCGGCGAGGTTGACGTTGGGGATCGACGACGTCGTGTACACGGTGAGGTTCGGCGTGAACGTGCTCGTCACGGCGGAGCTGAAGCTCCGGAACACCTGCGGCTCGGCGAGGAGCTGCAGGGTTCCGATGATGGAGAAGATCGCGGTGAGCACGATCGCGGGCATGATCAGTGGGATCTTCACCGACCAGGCGATCCGCAGCTGCCCGGCGCCGTCGAGACGGGCGGCCTCGTAGAGCTCGGTCGGGATGGCCAGGAGCGCCGAGTAGATGATGAGCATGTTGTAGCCGACGTAGACCCAGGTGACGACGTTCGCGATGGCCCAGAGCACGAGGTCCGCCGAGAGGAAGTTGATGTTCTGGGTGACCGCGCTGAACGGCGACAGGTTGGGTGAATAGAGGTAGCCCCACATGATCGCGGCGATGACGCCCGGTACCGCGTATGGCACGAAGAACGCGAGGCGGAAGAACTTCTTGCCGCGCACGAGCGGGGAGTCGAGCAGCAGCGCGAACAGCAGCGCGAGCCCGAGCATGATCGGCACCTGCACGGCGCCGAAGGCGAGCACCCGGCCGACGGACTGCCAGAACGGGCCGTTCTGGAAGACCAGGACGTACTGGCTGAGTCCGCCGAAGACCTCGGTCGCCGCGCCGAAGGTGCCCTCACGCTTGATCACGAGCAGGGATTCGTAGATCGCGTACCCGATCGGCACGAGGTAGAACAGGGAGAACAGGGCGCCGAAGGGGAGCACGAAGATCAGGATCGCGCGCTTGTGCTGCACCCGCGGCTTCGCCGGGCGGGGGCCGGGCCGGCCGGCGAGCCGGCGGGCCGTGCGGGTGTCGCCCGGGACATCCGTGAATCGGGCGGTGGAAGCACTCATGCTGCCGTGTCCTCTCTGATGACGCGCACGGCGCCGGCCGGTACGCGCACAATGCGGTCGACGGCGGCGTCGGTGACGAGTTCGTGCCCGCTGGCGGCGATCTCGATCTCGGCGTGGCCGTGGTTGATGACGAAAAGGTAGCTGTGCGTCGCATCGGCGCGACGCACGACCTCGATCGAGCCGTCCGATTCCGGGCCGAGCGCGGTGACCCGCGCGGCCTGGGCGACCGTGCGCATCACCCCGCGCAGGGCGTCGGGTTCGAGTGCGGTGGCGAGATACCAGGCGGTGCCCCGGCCGAAGCCGTTGCGGGTGATCGCCGGGACGCCGGGCAGGGGGCCGTCGCGGTAGCTCGCAACGGCGGTCGCGCCGTCGAGGCGCAGTCGCTCGGTCCAGAGGCCGGCAGTCGCCCCGGAGTCCAGGCTCAGCGTCCGGCCGGGGAGCAGCGGGGAGAACTCCTCGACACGGATGCCGAGCATCTCGCGGAACGCGCCGGGATAGCCGCCCGGGCGGACCCGGTCGTCCTCGTCGACGATGCCGCTGAAGAAGGTGACGAGCGCGTGCCCACCGTTCGCGACATAGTCGGCGAGACCGGCGGCATCCGCGTCGGTGACGAGGTAGAGGGTGGGCACGACGACGAGGCGGTAGCCGCTCAGGTCGGCGTCCGGGGCGATCACGTCGACCGTGATGCCGAGACGGTGCAGCGCGGTGTATGCGGCGTGCATCTGGCCGAGGTACTCGACCGACTGTGACGGCCGGGATTCGCCGTCCCCGGCCCACCAGGCCTCCCAGCTGAAGACGATCGCGGCATCGGCGATGACGCGGGTGCCTGCGATGTCGCCGAGCCGGTCCAGGATGCCGCCGAGGTCGACGACCTCGCGCCAGAGTTCGGTGTCGGTTCCGGCGTGGGGAACGAGCGCGGAGTGGAATTTCTCCGAGCCCTGCAGCGAGGCCCGCCACTGGAAGAAGCAGACCGCGTCCGCGCCGCGAGCGACGTGGGTGAGGGAGTTGCGGGTCAGCTCGCCCGGCGCCTTCGCGAGGTTGTGCGGCTGCCAGTTCACGGCACCGGTCGCCTGCTCCATCAGCAGCCACGGGGCCCCGCCGGCGAGCCCACGGGTGAGGTCCGCTGCGAAGGAGAGCTCGGTGACGGGGTCGCCGAGACGGTGGTCGAGGTAGTGGTCGTTGGCGACCACGTCGACCTCGGGCGCCCACTGCCAGTAGTCGAGGTTGCGGATGTGGGCAGTGACCATGAAGTTGGTGGTGACCGGCACCGCACTGTGGCGGCGGATGACGTCGCGTTCGCTGCGGTAGTAGTCGAGCAGCTCGTCGGAGCTGAACCGGTGGAAGTCGAGCACCTGGCCGGGGTTGCGGCTCGAGAGGGTGAGTCGCGGGGTGAGGATCTCGGACCAGTCGCCGTAGTGCTGGCTCCAGAACGAGGTACCCCAGGCTGCGTTCAGCGCGGCGATGGTGCCGTAGCGCGCCTGGAGCCAGCGCCGGAAGGCCAGCGTGCTGTCTTCGTCGTAGCAGAGCGCGTTGTGGCAGCCGAGTTCGTTGGACACGTGCCAGAGCGCGATCGCGGGGTGCCGGCCGTAGCGCTCGGCGACCTTCTCGACGAGGGCGAGGGCGTGCTCGCGGAACACCGGCGAACTCGGGCACCAGGCCTGGCGACCACCGGGGTAGCGGATGCTGCCGTCCTCGGTCTCCGGGAGGATCTCCGGGTGCAGCGTGGTCAGCCACGGCGGCGGCGAGGAGGTGCCGGTGCCGAGGTTGACCCGGATGCCGTTCGCGTGCAGGAGCTCGATGATCGTGTCGAGGTTGGCGAAGTCGTACTCCCCCGGCCTCGGCTCGATGTGTGACCAGCCGAAGATGTTGATCGCGACGAGGTCGACGCCGGCCGCGCGCATCAGCCGCATGTCCTCGGCCCAGGTCTCCGGGCCCCACTGCTCGGGGTTGTAGTCACACCCGTATGCGATGCCGTCGTGGGCGAACGGGACCGCGGATGCCGCCTCGTTCTGGACTGCTGCTCGCGCGTTCATCGGCTCCCTGACGTCGTTGGCACCGGCATCCGCCGGATGGTCTGTGAACGTGCACAGACCGGGTGGAAAAAAAGACCCTGCGGCCGATCTGTGAACGTACACAGAGTAAGTACGGATCGCGATCCGTGTCAAGGACCATTTCGCGAAACGGGCGATACAGTTATCGAATGGTGACCAATCCGGGGCGGCGCAAACGTGCCACGATCCACGATGTCGCCCTCGAGGCCGGGGTCTCCCGCGGCACGGTGAGCCGGGTCGTGAACGACGAACCCTACGTGTCCGCCGAGGCGCGGATCGCGATCGAGGCCGCCATCGAGAAGGTCGGCTACGTGCCGAACACCGCGGCCCGCAACCTCGTCATGCAGCGCTCGCAGGCGATCGGTTTCATCGTGCACGAACCGCACTCGCTCTTTCTGGAAGACCCCAATATCGGTGAGATCCTGCTCGGGGCCAACGCCGCGCTGTCCCTCGCCGACTTCCAGATGGTCTGCCTCATCATCGACTCCGAGAGGGACACCGACCGGGTCGCCCGGTACCTGAGCGGCGGCTTCGTCGACGGGGTCATCGTCGTGTCGGCCCGCAAGAATGACCCGATCACGCGCATTATCGAGAAGCTGGGACTGCCGTCGACGTTTGTCGGGCATCCGCCGGACCTGCGGCAATTGCCGTTCGTCGGCATCGACAACCGGAGCTCCGCACGCGCGATCACGGAGCGCCTGCTGGCCACCGGCCGCACGCGCGTGGGCATGATCGCCTCCGCCCTCGACCGCGACTCGGGAGCCGACCGGCTGGCCGGGTTCACGGATGCCCTCGGTCCCCTGTTCGACCCGGCCCTCGTGGCCCGGGTGCCGTTCTATGCGTATGCCGATGGTGTCGCGGGCATGCGCGCGCTGCTCGCCGCCGAGCCCGGACTCGATGGGGTGTTCGCGGCATCCGATGCCGTTGCTGCGGGCGCGCTCGAGGCGCTGCGCGAGGCCGGGCGCAGCGTGCCGGGGGACGTCGGCGTCGTCGGCTTCGACGACAGCGCCTGGGCGCTCCGGTGCCAGCCGTTGCTCTCGACCGTGCACCAACCGGCCGCCGGCCTCGGCGAGCGGGCTGCCGAATCGGTGCTGGCCCAGCTGCGCGGCGAGGAGCCAGAGCTCGGCGGCATCCTGCTCACCACCCCGATCGTCTGGCGCGACTCCGCCTGACCCGCCCTGCCCTGCCTTGCACCCGTCTGCCTCCCTCGCGAGAGTACGTTTTTGGCCCTTAACCCACGGGTTTAAGGGCCAAAAGTGTACTCTCGCGGGAGGTCATGGCCCGGTCCGTGGAGCGGGAGCGGGAGCGGGAGCGGGATCGGGAGCGGGATCGGGAGCGGGATCGGGAGCGGGAGGAGCGGGCGGCTAGCGACCGAGCCAGCCGCCGTCGACGGGGAGGATGATGCCGTTCACGTAGTCCGAGGCGGCGGAGGCGAGGAAGACCGTCGCTCCGGTGAGGTCGGCTGGGGTACCCCAGCGGGCGGCGGGGATCCGCTCGAGGATGGCCCCGGACCGGCCGGCGTCGTCCTGGAGGGCCTGGGTGTTGTCTGTTGCGAAATACCCGGGGGCGATGGCGTTGACGTTGACGCCGAGCGGCGCCCACTCGTTGGAGAGCGCCTTGGTGAGTCCGGCGATCGCAGACTTCGAAGCCGTGTACCCGGGCACGTTGAGCCCGCCCTGGAAGCTCAGCAGTGAGGCGGTGAAGATGATCTTGCCGTGGCCCTGCGCGATCATGGTGCGGCCGATCTCCCGGCTGAGCACGAACTGGCTCGAGAGGTTGACGGCGATCACGCGGTCCCACATCTCGTCCGAGTGTTCGGCGGCGGGGGCGCGCGCGATCGTGCCCGCGTTGTTGACGAGCACGTCGATCGGGCCGAGCGCGGTGATCTCGGCGGCGAGCGCGGCGACGGCGTCCCGGTCGGCGAAGTCGGCGTGCAGTGCGGTGAACCGGCGGCCGAGTGCGGTGACCGCGGTCTCGATCGCGCTGCCGCGCTCGGGCATTCTCGACGAAACGCCGACGATGTCCGCGCCGGCCTCGGCGAGTGCGACGGCCATGGCGAAGCCGATGCCGCGGCTCGCGCCGGTGACGACGGCGGTCTTGCCGCTGAGGTCGAAGAGGTTCAGAACACTCATGAGTGATTTCCTAACGTTGTGGTCGCGAATGCGCTTCCCTGGTAGCCGAGGGCCTGGGAGATGGCCGCCGCGGCCTTCAGTAGGGGGCCGAACATCGCCTCGATCTGCTCGTCGCTGTGCTCGATCGACAGCGTGGACACGCTGAGCCCGTAGCGGACGGTTCCGGTGTGGTCGAAGAGGGGCGCCGCGATGCAGGCGATTCCGGGCACGTTCTCGCCGCGGTCGCGGGCGGTGCCGCGCGAGCGCACGCCGGCGATCTCGCGGCGGAAGGCGTCCGGGTCGGTGATCGAGGCATCCGTGATGCGGGCGAGGCCGGCGCTCGCGATGATACGGTCGACGGTGTCGTCTGGGTAGCTCGCGAGGATGACCTTGCCGATGCCGGTGGTGTGCAGCGGGGCGGCATGGCCGACGCGGGAGGGCATTGTGTACGGTTTGCGGGAGTCGCTGCGCATCACGTAGACGATCGAGTCGCCGGCGAGGCAGCCGATGTGCACGGTGCAGTCCACGGTCGCGACGAGGTCGTCGACGAAGGGTTGGGCGATCGCGGAGATGTCGACGCCGGCGAGGGCGCGGCCGGCGATCGCCAGGATCGCCGGGCCCGGCAGATAGCTGCCGGCGGGGTCGGTCGCGAGGAACCTCTGGGTCACAAGGGTAGCGAGCAGGCGGTGCACGGTGGCCTTGGGCAGGCCTGTCGCGGCGACGACGTCCGAGAACCGCGGGTGCTCGAGGGCCGCCTCGAGCACGATGAGGGTGCGCTCGGCTGCGCCGGCAGGGGCGGCAGGGGCGGCAGGGGTGGCGACCCGGACGGCGGCGGGGGCCGACGGCATCCGCTCGCCGGCCAGGTCAGCAGTCATCAGGAAACGGCGGTGATGTCCACGGCGTCCATGTCGTCGAAGGACTGGTTCTCGCCGGCCATGGCCCAGATGAAGGAGTAGTTCGAGGTGCCGACGCCCGAGTGGATCGACCAGCTCGGCGCGATGGTCGCCTGGCGGTTGGCGACGATCAGGTGGCGGGTTTCGGTCGGCTCGCCCATCAGGTGCACGACGCGGGCGGCCTCGGGGAGGTCGAAGTAGAGGTAGGCCTCCATGCGGCGGTCGTGGGTGTGCGCGGGCATGGTGTTCCACATGCTGCCCTCGTGCAGGCTCGTCACGCCCATAACGACCTGGCAGCTGCGCACGCCGTTCTCGTGGATGTACTGGTTGAGCGTGCGGCGGTTCGAGGTCGACTGGTCGCCGAGCTCACGGACGATACCGGTTCCCGCGGGCACGAGCGTGGTCGGGTATTCGGTGTGGGCAGGCGCGGAGAAGATGTAGAACCGGGCGGAGTCTTCGGTCTCGGGCGCGGCGCTCGCACTGTCCGAGATGAATTCGACGACGGATGCCCCGCGGCCGATGTACAGGCACGATCCGTGTCCGAGGGCGAACGGCACGCCATCGACGACAACGGTTCCGGATCCGCCGACGTTGACGATCCCGGCCTCGCGGCGTTCGAAGAAGTGGTCGGTGCGCAGTTCGGGGAAGCTCTCGAGAGTGAGCGGGGCCGTGACGGGGCTGACCCCGACGAGGATGACCCGGTCTTCGTGGGAGTAGACGGCGCGCAGCTCGTCGTCGACGAAGAGGTCGGTGACGAGGAAGCGTTCGCGCAGCTCGGCGGTCGTCATTCCCCGGACTTCGGTCGGGCTGGTGGCATTGCGGATCTGCACGGAGACTCCTTGCGCTTCACGGCCCCAAAATGGAACTTAGTTCCATTCTGGGCGCTGGTGTGCCGTCAGTCAAACCGACCGCGGCCGTCAGACTGGTGCGACGAGCCTCGAACGGGGGCTCCGGCTGCGGCACGGCCAACCGATAGCCTGACGAGAGGTGCGCTGGTGAATCCCGTGGATGCCCAGCCGATGTCCCACGATCACCGATGAAGCGAGGACCGCATGCGCACCGGCGCAGGAACCGACACGACCTCCACTGCCGACGGGTCCACAGTGCGGTTCCCCGCGCGGTCCCGGAAACAGCGAACGTGGTTCTTCCTGACACTCGCTGTCGGTCTCGCGACTCTCCTTACCGCCGGGATCGGTATCCCGCTGACATCGGCCGAACACGATCGGGTCGTCGCCGAGAACACCAAGCGTGCGACCCTCGCGGGGACAGCCGCACGAGCCGTGAGCGAACTCGCGGCGCTGCGCACCGAAGTCGCCCTCTTCGTTCTCCCCTTGGATGACTTCGATAGGCGCCTGGTCGGTGTCGTCGACCCTGCCCTGATCGCACAGCTGAACGTCGCCCGAGACCGACTGGGGTTGGCCGCGCACGGCGGCTACCCCCGGGCGATCGCCGAAGCTCACTCCGTCGTCGTGCGACGGCTCCAGGCCATCGCGGAGGCGGAAGCCACCGCAGCGGAGACCGCGGTCGGCGTGCAGACCGCTGCCGATCAGAACGCCCGGGATGCTGTCACCGCGGCCGTTCTCAAACTGCGTGCCGCAGCAATCACCCACGGAGAACTGCCCAAGGCCTTCACCGCGGTCGTCGTCGCGAATGCCGCGCTGACGGCAAATCAGGCAGCCGCCGTGGCCGCGACCCAAGCCGCGGCCGAAGCCGCCGCCGCTGAAGCCGCGCGGGTCGCGGCAGCGACCGCCGCCCGGAATTCCGGTACTTCCCGGACTTCCGGTACTTCCCGGAGTTCCGGGTCGAGCGGAACCGGCAGTACCGGCGGCACGACGTCCGGCTCCCCTGGCATCCAGTTCCTGCCCCACCCCACCTTCCTGGACCCGCCCGTTGTCCACAACAACGCCAACTACCAATCCATGTGCCAGGGCGAGGCTTTCGACGACATCATGGTCGAGGGTGGCAGCTCGTACACCTTCGACTACGACTTCGCGTACTCATACATCGTCCAGATTGCCTTTGAGACGAAACAGTGGGACCTGACCGTCTTCGCCTGCCTCTGACACTGGCCGAAACGAGCCCGGAGTTACGCGGCCGCGGGTTCGCAACCGAAGAATTTGCAGGAGCCATGCCCACGCGTCAGGGGTGCAGCAGGGCGGCGAACTCGTGCTCGAGGAGCGCGCGGAGGGCGTCCAGGTCTGGGCAGGTGTCCGGGTCGGCGGCGAGGGTGACCTCGAGGCCGCCGGCGTAGGAGAGCACGGCGAACGACACCGTCACGTTTCCGGTGGGACCGGTCAGGGGCACGAGGCCGGTGACCGGGCACCCGAAGATCGCGAGAGGCTCCGCCGGCCCGCGCAGGTTGGTCACGAAGGTGTGGATCGCCCGCTGCCGGCTGATGAACCGCTGGAACAGTCCGAGCCGCGCGAGCAGCCGGAAGAACGGCCCGAGCAACGCCGTCGACGCGCCCGCGGGCGCGAGTTTCGCCGCCCTCGTGGCGGTGGCGACGGCATCCAGCCGAGTGAACGGATGCCCGACCCCGGGCACACGAATCGGAATCACCCCGCTCTGGTTCCCCAGTTCGCCCGCGGCAGCCTGGCGCCGACCCGAGAACGGCACCGACAACACGAAGGTCTCCTGCCGCTCCCCGCGCTGCTCGAGCAGCCCGTGCAGCGCGCCGCCGATCGCCGTGAGCACGACGTCGTTGACCGTGGCGTGGTGCGCGTGGCCGACCGCGAGCACACGCCCCAGGTCGAGCCGGATCGACACGAAGCGCCGCCGCGGCCCGGTCGGCACGTTGAGCGAGGTGCGGGCCAGGCGCGGGGCGCCGATCGATCCGCGCAAGGCGAGGAGGCCGCCGACCGCGCGCGCCAGCGAGGCCGGGAGGTGCGGCACCGCGCGAACCCTTCCCGCCCACGCGTCACGCGCGAGCGCCCCGACCGAGGGCATCCCACCAGAACCCTTTCGCGAAAGCGGGTGAATCGTCGTTATGGGCATCCCAGACCGACGATTCACCCGCTTTCGCGGCAGGGGATCCGCGGGGCGGTCGACGAGGCTCGCCATCACGGCGAGGCCGCCCATGCCGTCGGCGAGCACGTGGTGGAACACGATGATGAGCGCGGCGCGGTCGTCCGGTGAGGCCGGCGCACCCGCACCGACCCCGGTCACGAGCACCGCGACCCAGAGCGGCCGGGAACGCGACAGCCGCGTGCCGAGCAGCCCCGCGGCGATGTCGAGGACCGCCGCCTCTCCCCCGGGCGCCGGGCACACTCGCGAGGACAGATGCCGCGACACGTCGAAGTCGGGGTCGTCGACCCAGGCCGGCCGGCCGCATCCGATGGGCACGTCGATCAGACGTTGCCGCAGCCGCGGCACCCGGCGGATGCGGTCGGCGAGCACGCCGAGGGCCACCTCTGTGTCGAGGCCCGCACGAGTATCGAGAAACAGCACCGCTCCGACCTGCATGGGCGAGGATCCTCGTTCGGTGGCGAGCGACATCAGATCGTCCGCACTGACCCGATCGATGGGTGGCAGGGTGGGCATAGCGCCACGCTATACCCGCGGGGTCCGCAGCCCGAGCCGGATCAACGCGATCCCCGTCCAGACGAACCAGGCCCACATCAGCACGCCGAGGATGTCGGGCACGATCCAGTGGAGCGATGGCTGCCCTGGCAATACGGGCGCGGGCGAGGCGCGGGCGAGGCGCGGGCGAGGCGCTCCCGAACCGCCCCTAGGCTGGCGGGATGGCCGACTCCAGCTCCAGCCCAGCGCACAACGCCGGCCCACCGGCGCCGGCGGCACCACCGGCATCCGGTTTCGTCGCCGTATTCGGCCGGCGCCTGGAACGCCTCGATCGTTGGGCGGATGCGATCGGCATCGGTCGCAAGCGGCTGATCCTCCGCACGATGTGCCTGCTCCTCACCCTGGCCGGGCTGGCCATGCTGCTCGGCAAGGACCTCACCCCGCCCGACACCCTCGACGAGTACCTGCACCCGGCCAAGACCTCCGCAGACGAGTTCCTGATCCGCAACCTCTCCGTCGACTACACGCTCGACGCCGACGCGCAGGGCCACTCGCGGGCGAGCGTGCTCGAGACCGTCGATGGAATATTCGGCTCCGACTCAACGGCCACCGGCATCACCCGCTACCTGGTCGCCGAGAGCCGGGGCCATACCGTGCACACCACCGTGACCTCGGTGACGGATGCCGGGGGCACCGCCGTTCCGTTCACGGTCACCCGCAGCGGCGACACCTGGAAGATCTCCACCGACACCGGCGCGCGACTCGTCGGCGACCACCGATTCCTGATCCGTTACGTGCAGACCGAGCTGACCGATCATGTCCAGGACGCCCAGAACACCGCGTTCGAAGACAGCCTGAACTGGAGCGTGACGGGCGAACGCTGGTTGCAGGGAATAGGCGGCGTCGACGTGACCGTGCGCATGGACAAGGCCCTCGCGGCACACTTGACCGGAGAACCGAGCTGGGGCGTCGCCTGGGCGATCCTGGGCAGCACCGCCTCATTCGACCGGGTCGCCGACGACGATCCCCTCGCCCAGCCCGGGCAGGCGGTCTTCCACAACCGGGTGTTGTCCACGCTGCCACCGTTCGGCACGGTCTGGGTGGGGTTCCACTTCGCCGACGGCACCTTCATGCCCTCCGACCGCTCGCTACTCGAGTGGATGCGCCTGCTCGCGCCGTTCCTGCCGATCCTGGTGGGCGTCGGGCTGCTCCTGCTCGGGCTCCTCGCCCGGGCCACGGTGTGGCGGAATGCCTCCGGTCGCGGCATCGTCATCGCCGAGAGCACGCCCCAGGCGGGCGTCGACCTCATGCTCGCCTCACACATCCTGGGCCGGAGCCGCCGGTCGATCGTGGCTTCCCTGCTCGACCTGGCCGTGCGCGGCAACGTGCGACTGCTCCGGGTGAGCCCCGTGACCGACGGCAGGGTCGACGGCGGCAACGACGGCGCGAACTCCCCCGCCGGCCGGCACTGGTACGAGTTCGAATACGTGCATGAGGCGGCCCTGACCGACGCCGACAAGGACCTGCTCAACGCCGTCTTCGGCGACGCCCGCATCATCAGCACGAAGAGACGTCCCGCCAAACGCTCGATGCGACCCGTTCGCCTCGACGTGCGCGGCGGACTGCTGCGACCGGCATTCCGGCAACTGAGCCTGCGCGGCTGGCGCCGGTCCCTCGCGGAGGGCTACCGGCGGGTGCCGAACGGTTTCGTCAGGGACCTGCTGACCTGGGGCGTCATCGCGACGACCGCCCTGCAATGGGGTCTCTCCCGCCAACTCGCCTACGACGGCATCGAATCGCAGGCCTGGTTGCTGTTCTGGGTGAGCGTGGCGAGCGCCGCCGTCACCTTCAGCGCCTTCACGCTCGCCGTGACCCGCTACCCCCTGACCCGGAAGGGCGCCCTCGCCCGGGAGCACCTGCTCGGCCTGCGGGAGTACATCCGGGTCGCCGAGCAGCTCCGGATCAACTTCCTGCAAAGCCCGTCCGGCGCGCTGTACACCCAGCGCCGGGCATCCGTCGAGGTCGCCGACCTCAACGACCCGCTGCTCGCCTACGCCATTCTGTTCGGCCTGGAGCGTGGCTGGCGGCGCGAGCTCGACCTCGCGTCGGCCGGCGCGCTGCCCCGTGGCTGGTGGCTCCCGCGGGACCTTGACCGCACCCCCTGAACAGAGAGGCTCAGGGAATTCTGGCCGATCGGCGTGACAATTCCGCCGAAGAACCGTCTTACAGGTGACGGATGTCGCACGACGGTGACCGCCGAGCCTGCGGGGCGCTAGGCTTCCCGCACAGAACCCGGAGGACACCCCATGACAAACACAGAGCTGACGGATCCCGACGCGACCGGAAACGGAACCGCCCCGGACGCCCGGACCCGCCTGGCCGCGGTCGTCTACAACCCGATCAAGGTCGACCTTCCCGCGCTCAAGGCCTCCGTCGCCACCGAAGAGTCCGCCGCGGGCTGGCCGGAGACGCTCTGGTTCGAGACCTCGAAAGACGACCCGGGACAGGGCGCGGCCCGGCAAGCGATCGAGGCGGGCGCATCCGTCATCATCGTGGCGGGCGGCGACGGCACCGTGCGCGCGGTCGCCGAGGTCGTGCACGGCACCGATCGCGCGCTCGTCCTGCTGCCCTCCGGCACCGGGAACCTGCTCGCCCGCAACCTCAAACTCGCCCTCGACGATGCCGCAGGGTCGATCCGCTCGGCGTTCACCGGGACCGACCGCCCCATCGACGTGGGCATGATCGACATCCGGCGCGCCGACGGCACGGTCGACCGGCACGCCTACCTGGTGATGGCCGGTCTCGGCCTCGATGCCAAGATGCTCGCCAACACCGACGACGACCTCAAGGCGAAGGTCGGCTGGCTGGCCTACGTGAAGGCCCTCGTCGCCGTGGGGCAGGACCGGAATGACCTGCACTTCCGGTACAGCCTCGACAAGCAGCCCGCACAGTCCATGCGGGCCCACACGATCATGATCGGCAATTGCGGCCTGCTTCCGGCGGAGATCGTGTTGCTGCCCGACGCGGTCGTCGACGACGGTCATTTCGACATCGTCGTGCTCAAGCCGAAGGGCGTGCTCGGCTGGGTGCAGATCGTCTCCAAGGTGATCTGGGAGAACGGGGTGCTCAGCCGCACGCGCCTGGGGCGCCGGTTCCGGACAACGGATGTCGACGCCCTCAACTACGCGACCGGAACCGAGCTCGTGCTGCGCCTGCACCGGCAGGAGGAGATCGAGCTCGACGGCGACGAATTCGGCTCGGCCATCGCGTTCAAGACCTGGATCTCCCCGGGCGGCCTCACCGTGCGCGTGCCAGCCCCGGCTGCGTAGCCGTTACGGACGGAACCCGGCCTGCACCGGGTTCGCGGCCGCTGCGACGGAGACCGGAGCACCGGTGAAGCGCACCCGCACGGCGTCGCCGGGAGCGGGGTGCACGCGCACGCCGTGCTGCACCGAGACCTCGGCACCGTCGGCGAACCGCACCCGGGTGCGGCGAAGCGACCCGTGGAAGCTGGAAGCGGTGACGACGCCCGCCACCCCGTCCGCGGAGAGCTCGAGGTCTTCCGGCCGCACCGCGACGAGTACGGTCCCGTCCGCCTGCGACGGGTCGAGAAGGGGCAGCCGCGTGCCGTACAGCTCCGCGAATCCGTTGCGCACCATTCCGGTCAGCTGGTTGCTCAGGCCGACGAAATCGGCGATGAACGGCGAGACCGGCCGGGAGTAGAGGTCTTCGGGGGTACCGACCTGCTCGATCCGGCCGTCGCGCATGACTGCGACCCGGTCGGCGATCGCGAGCGCCTCATCCTGATCGTGCGTCACGAACAGGGTCGTGATGCCCAGCTCGGTCTGGATCCGCCGGATCTCCTCGCGCAGGGTCACCCGCACCTTGGCGTCGAGAGCGGAGAGCGGCTCGTCGAGCAGGAGCACCCGGGGTTCGGTGACCAGGGCGCGGGCCAGTGCGACCCGCTGCTGCTGACCGCCGGACAGCTGGTGGGCGAATCGGTCGTAGTGGTCCGCGAGGCCGACGAGGGCGAGGGCGTCCCCGGCTCGACGCCGGCGAGCCGCGGCGGCGACCCCGCGCATCCGCAGCCCGAATTCGACGTTCTCGCCCGCGCTCAGATGCGGGAACAGGGAGTAGGCCTGAAAGACCATGCCCATGTCGCGCCGGCTCGTCGGGAGGGTGGACACATCGACTCCGTCGACCAGGATGATGCCGGCATCCGTCGATTCGAGACCGGCGAGCGCCCGGAGTGCCGTGGTCTTGCCGCTTCCGCTCGGGCCGAGAAGCGCCACGAACTCGCCGGCGTGCAGGGTGAGGTCGAATCCGGCGAGGGCTCGGTGTCCCCCGAAATCCTTGGTGACGCCCGAGAATTCAACGACGGCTCCGTGGCGGTGCGTGGCTGCGCTCGACGACACCTCCGTCTGGGCAGCCTGACCGGAGGGAGCCGGCGCGGTGCTCCCGGTCGGCGTGTCCAGCGGGGTGTTGCTCGTGTTGCGGGTCATTGCCTGCCTCCGATGGGGCGGTGTCGTGGCGAGCGGGTGCGTTCGGCGCCCAGGCGGCCGATGAGAAGGAGCAGCAGGAACGCGAGGATCAGCGAAAGCAGGGACAGGATCACGGCCGTGTACGGGTCGGCCTTGCTGACCACGACGAGCGCGGTCTGCAGGTTCACCCGGCTCAGCAGCGACGCGATGGTGAATTCGCCGAGGACCACGGCGACCGCTATGAATGCGCCGGCCAGCAGGCCACGGCGCAGGTTGGGCAGAAGCACGCGGAACAGCACGCTCCCCCAGCCTGCTCCCAGGGTGCGGGCCGCCTCGCTCAGCGTGCGCACGTCAACGGCATCGAGGTTGGCCTGGATCGCCCGGTAGGCGTACGGCAGCACGATGATGCCGTATGCCAGGGACAGCGTCCAGACTCCGCTGCCGGCGAGCCGGGAGAGCACCGAGTAGACCGGCGCCAGTCCGACGACGAGGACGATCGCCGGGATGCTGATCGGCAGGATGCAGACGAATTCCAGCAGGCGTCGCAGCCGGGGAAAACGGATGTGCACCAGCAGCATCGTAGGCACGAGCAGCAGGAGCACGATCAGCACCGTTCCGACGGCCAGGCCGACCGAATTGCCGACGGCAACGAGCACCTGGCGGTACGGCCCGGTGAGACCGCCCTGGAACAGCGCGCTCCAGCGGGAGAAATCGTGGCCACCGGCCAGTCCCTTGCGGAGGGTGAACTCGACCATGGCCACGAACGGAATGACGAAGAGGAAACCGATCACACCCAGGATCAGGGCGCGCACGGCGCGCGAAGGAGCGTGCGCTACGCCCTCCCGCACGATCGGGCCGGTCACCGCTGCCACCGTGCGGCCCTCGATTGCAGGGCCGAATAGCCGGCCATGACGACCACCATCACCACGACCATCCCGAGGGCGAGCGCACCGGCCAGGTTCTCCCGGCCGAGCACCGTCTCGCTGGTCAGCGCCGACCGGATCTGCAGCGGCACGATCTGGGAGCCCTGGCTCGTGAGCGCCGCAGCGGTCGCATACGACGAGAACGCGTTCGCGAACAGCAAGAGGAGGCTGCCGAGGAAGGAGGGCGCGAGAACCGGGCCGGCGATCCTCAGCCAGTAGGAGGCGGTGCTCCCGCCCAGGGTGGCGTTGGCCTCGGCCCAGGTCGGTTTGAGGGCCTGGAGAGCGGGCATGAACGTGATGATCATCAGCGGCACCTGGAAGTAGAGGTAGGGCAGCACCAGCCCGGGCAATTCATAGAGCCAGACACCGCCCGCGAAGATGTCCAGGCCGAAGGTGTCGCGCAGGATGAGCGTGACCATGCCCTGGATGCCGATGGTGGCGACGAACGCGAAGGCCAGCATCACGCCGCCGAATTGGGCGAGGACTCCGCTGAGCGAATCGACCACCGTGCGGAGGGCCCCGTCCGGACGTGCGCCGAGCAGCCCGTAACACGCGATCGCGCCGACCAACGCGCCAAGCACCGCGGTGAGGGCGGACAACCACAGGGAATTGGCGAACGCGTTGAGCACCACGGGGTTACCGAGTGCCGCGACCGTCGCCAGGGTGAACGAGCCGGACTTGTCGAAGAATCCGGTACCGACGGCGATCAGCGTCGGCAGGGCGAGAAAGAGGAGCACGTAGACCGCGAACGGCAGCAGCCCGAAGGCTGCTGCCGTTGTGCGGGTGCTACTGGACAGCGGCGGCCCAGGTCGCGCCGAGCAGGGTAGCCGCGGCTGCGCTCTGCTCTTTGGTCGGGACCAGGGTCTCCGTGGGGGCCGTCGGAAGGGCGCCCAACAGTGCCGCGTCGATGGTGCCCGCGGCCGTCATCGCTTCGGCACGCGCAGGGCGTGCACCACCGGCGAGCCAGAGGTTCTGGCCTTCGTCGCTGTAGAGGAACTCCTGCCACAGCCGGGCTGCGGCGGGGTGCGGGGCGTCCTTGCTCACGGCCTGGTTGTAGTACCCGGCGTAGCCGGTGCCCGGGAACACGACGACCTTCCAGTTGCGCTGACCGGCGAGCTTGGTGCCGTAGCCGACATTGAGGTAGTCCCAGTCGAAGACGACAGGGGTCTCGCCGGAAGCGATCGTGGCCGGGGTCGGGTCGATCTTGACGAAGTTGCCCGCGGCGTTGAGCTTGGTGAAGAAGTCGATTCCGGGCTGGAAGTTGTCGACGGTGCCACCGTTCTGCACGGTCGCCATCCCGACGGCGGCGAACGCGGCCCCGGCCTGGGTCGGGTCGCCGTTGATGGCGACCTTGCCCTTGTAGGCTGCGCCGAGCAGGTCGCTCAGCTGCGTCGGCGCCGGGACGGCGTCGGGGTCATAGCCGACGGCCAGGTATCCGCCGTAGTCGCCGGTGTAGAGCCCGGTGGCTTCCTTGAGGGCGTCGGGGATATCGGCCCAGGTGGCCACCTTGTACGGGGCGAACCGGTCGGTACTGGACAGGGCGACGGCCAGGCCCAGGTCGAAGACGTCTGGCGCGGTGTCCTGCCCCTTCAGAGTGTCTGCCGCCTGGATTTCCTCGGCGCTCGAGCCGTCCGGGGAGGCTTCGTTGATCGTGATCTCGGGGTACTTCTTCGAGAACGCGTCGAGCACGGCGCCGTAGTTCGCCCAGTCGCGAGGGAGGGCGATGACGTTGAGGTTGCCTTCCGCCTTGGCTGCGTTCTCGAGGGCCGGCAGGTCGCCGAATGCGCTCAGGCTGGTGGCTGTTGCGGCATCGGTGGTGGCGGTTCCGCTCGCGGCCGTTCCGGAGCATCCGGTGAGGCCGATCGCAAGCACGGCCGTGGCAGCCAGGGATGTGATCAGGGTGCGTGGGGTGATCAATTTTCCTCCGTCTGACCAGCAGCGAGAGGCCGCACACGCATCGGCGCGCGCAGTTCGTTGCCGCGGTGCTGGTCACCGAGAGACTAAAAGTCGTTCTTGACGGGACTGCGAAACGCTCCTGAACAGCTCATGAATGCTCGGAGCCACGTTTCCCTCCGCACGGAACGACTCCCGCACTCACCGCCGCGAGCGCGCGAACACGGTGCGCAGCGAGACCCGCTTGGTGTATTCGACCGAGCCGTAGCGGAACAGCTGCACCGCGAGCCGGAGCACGATTCCGCCGAGCAGGAAGAGTTCCGCGATGACGATGCCGGACTCCAGGGGGCTCAGCGAGCCCAGTCCGTTCCGGAGCATCGCCGTCACCGGCGCGGAATACGGGAAGAACGTGAAGAGCTGCACGATCAGCGCGTGCGGATCGGACACCACGAGCGACACCGCGTAGAGGGGCACGAAAACGAGCGCCATCACGATGCCGAAGACCTGGCTGGCCTCCTTGGCGGTGGGCATGATCGCCCCGGCGGCGACGAGGGTGCCCATGAACAGGGTGAACCCACCGATCAGGAGCAGGGCGCCGACGACCATCTGGCCGGGGTTGACGATGAGCTGGGAGAGGTCGACGTCGGGCAGGCTCAGCGAGGTGCGGAAGAAGAGGTAGCCGACCAGCACCGGCAGGATGAACACGAGCATTTGCACGATCCCGATGACGAACAGGGAGATGATCTTGCCCATGATGAGGGTCGTCGGGTTGAGGGTGGTCAGGATCATCTCGGTGACCCGGTTCTCCTTCTCCTCGAGGGTGCTCGTGAGCATCTGGTTGCCGAGCATCACGATCACGACGTAGAAGATCAGCAGGAAGAGCAGGGGGGCGACGGCACCGAGGATACCGCCGGAGACCGCACCGTCCTTATAGGTGATCGCATCGACCTGGAAGGAGCCCCTCGCCAGCCCGGTCAGCGTCGGGTCACCGACCTTCGCCTGCGCGCTGGCGACCATCAACTGGGTCGCCACCGAGGAGTACTTGCCGTTGTCGAAGATGCCGACATCGGCGCCGTAGACCGTGGTGGCTTCCTTCGTCGGTTCGGCCGGGTAGGAGAAGTAGGCCGCCGATGTGCCCGACTTCACGTCCGTGATCGCCTGGTCGGGGTCGGCGGCGAGGGTGCCCCCGAACGCGGTGGCGATGGCCGGGTCGATGTAACCGGATGCGTCGCTGTAGGTGAACCGGAGGGTCGCGTCCTTCTGCGAGTCGACTTTGCTCTCCGTGGAGGTGTTGGACAGCACGATGAGCGCGATCACGATGCCGATCACCACCGGCACGAGCAGGGTCGTGAGCCAGAACTGCTTCTTCTTGAGCGTGCGGGTCACTTCGAACGAGACGACGGTGCCGAGATTGTGCCGAGCCATGGTCTACTCCCCCGCCGTTCCGTTACGTTCACCGGCAGTAGCGCCGGCGTTCTGGTCGCCGGGGTTCTGATCACCGGTGTTCTGGTCACCATAGACGGCGACGAAGATGTCGTCGAGGGAGGGACG
The DNA here is from genome assembly GCF_004402735.1 of Cryobacterium sp. MDB1-18-1. Classification (NCBI taxonomy): domain Bacteria; kingdom Bacillati; phylum Actinomycetota; class Actinomycetes; order Micrococcales; family Microbacteriaceae; genus Cryobacterium; species Cryobacterium sp. MDB1-18-1. Next base: position 23,195 of record NZ_SOFR01000082.1, read on the forward strand.
ACCGGCGGTGAACTCGCGAACGGTCACCCCCGCATCCATCAGTTCGCGCAGGATGACGGCCTCGTCGATCGGGCCGGTCACGGTCAGTTCGGCGTAGCTGCTCTCGCGCCGGGTGACCGTGTAGTGCGGAGAGTCGGGGATCTCGCCGGAGTAGCGGACCCGGACCACGGTTCCGCCGTACTGGTCCTGCACGTCCTCGACGGTGCCGTAGGCCTCGGCCTCACCGTTCTTCAGGAGCACGATCCGGTCGCAGAGGCGCTCGACCTCTTCCATCTGGTGGGTGACCATCAGCACGGTGGCGCCGGCGCGTTTCTGGTCTTCGATGATGTCCATCAGAAGTTTGCGGTTGACCGGGTCGAAGCCCTTGGTCGGCTCGTCGAGGATGAGCAGCTCCGGGTCGTTCATGATCGTGACGCCGAGCTGCACCTTCTGCTGCTGGCCGCCCGACAGTTTGTCGAGCCGCACCTTCGCCTTATCGGCCAGCGCGACCCGTTCGAGATACTGCAGCGACCAGGAGTGCGCGTTCGATCGGCTGAGTCCCTTGAGGCGCCCGAAATAGGTCATCACGTCGATGACGGATTCCTTCTTGTACAGGCCGCGTTCCTCGGGCAGGTAGCCGAGGGTGGCGCCGTCCTCGGGGCTGAACGGCTTCCCGTTGATGTGCAGCAGACCGGCGGTGGGCTGGTAGATCCCGAGCAGCGCGCGGATGGTGGTGGTCTTGCCGGATCCGTTGGACCCGAGGAACCCGAAGGTCTCGCCCCGGTTGATGTCGAAGGACAGGTCGCGGATCACGGTGGTGCGGCCGAAGTCCATCCGGAAGTTGCTGATGTGCACGAGCGGCTCAGTTTCCGACCGCGAGTCCTTCCGCGGAACAGCCTGCTGATCGGGCTTATCAAGTGAAGAAAGAAGTGAAGACGCCATGCCGAAGATCCCCCCAGTTTCGTTACCACGACGTTACACCGGAGGGGCCTGCGCGCGTCAGTGGCCGTGCGCTCCGGCCGGTGCGTCGGCATCCGCGCCCTCGACCGCCGGCGTGCGGCGGATGAAGAACGCCGCTGGGATCGCGAACAGCGAGATCACGGCGCCGCAGAGGAAGGCCGCGTGGATCCCTGCGCTCGTTGCGGTCACCGCGGTCACACCGGTGGCCAGCTGCGACGCGGCGACGGAGGCCATCACCGTCACGAACAGTGCGGTGCCGAACGCGCCCGCGAGTTGCTGAATTGTGCCGACCATGGCGCTGCCGTGCGAGTAGAGCTCGGGGCGCACAGCCGCCAGCCCCGCGGTGAACAGCGGAGTGAAGAGCAGGGCGAGGCCGAGGCTCAGGGTTACGTGCGCAGCGACGACCATCCAGGGCGCGCTGCGCTCGTTCAACAGGGTCATCCCCCAGAACACCGCGCTCACGATCACCGAGCCGGTGACGAGGAGCCGGGTGGGGCCCGACCGGTCGTAGAGCCGTCCCACGAGCGGCGCGAGCAGGCCCATCACGAGCCCCCCGGGCAGCAGCATCAGCCCGGTGGTGAGCGTGTCGAGGCCGAGCACGGTCTGAATGTAGATCGGCAGCAGGATGATGGTCCCGAAGAGGGCCATCATGCTGATCGCCATCATCACGATCGCGAAGGTGAAGGTGCGCGAGCGGAAGGTGCGCAGGTCGAGCAGGGCGCGGTTGCGCTTCTGCAGGGACAGCTGACGCAGGATGAACGCCGTGAGGCCGAGAGCGCCGACGGCGAGCGGCAGCCAGCCGGACACCGAGCCGATGCCGCCGCCCGCCGCGCCCAGGTTGCTCAGCCCGTAGACGAGCCCACCGAAGCCGAGCGCGGAGAGGATCACCGAGAGCACGTCGATCGGGGTCTTGGTCGGTGTCGTGACGTTCTTCATCAGGATGCCGCCGACGACGAGCGCGGTCAGGGCGATCGGCAGCACGAGGATGAACATCCAGCGCCAGTCGAGCACGCTCAGGATCGCGCCGGAAATGGTCGGACCGATCGCCGGTGCGACCGAGATCACGATGGAGATGTTGCCCATCATCCGGCCGAGGTGCGCCGCGGGCACGAGGGTCATCACGGTTGTGAGCAGCAGCGGGAACATGATCGCCGTTCCGGTCGCCTGCACCACCCGGGCGACGAGCAGCACGGTGAAGCCGGGCGCGAGCGCAGCGATGAGCGTTCCGGTGCTGAACAGGGTCATCGCGGCGATGAACACCGGCCGGGTGTTGTAGCGCTGCAGCAGGAACCCCGTGATCGGGATGACCACGGCCATCGTGAGCATGAACGCGCTCGTGAGCCACTGGGCTGCGCTCGCGGAGATGTTGAGGTCTTCCATCAGCCGCGGCAGGGCCACACCCATGATCGTCTCGTTCAGGATCACGACGAAGGTGGAGATGAGGAGCAGGGTGATGACGAGGCGGTTGCGCACGCCGAGGGCAGCCTCGGCCGCGGATGCCGCGGCATCCGCCCCCGGTGAACCGTGGTTCGTGTTCTCGTGTGTGGTGGTGGCGGTGGCGATTTCAGCCATGTGAAGGTCCCGTCGAGAAGTGCGGTCAAGATGTTGGGGCGGTGCAGCTATTGAAACTCAAACCACTGACACCGCCCGATTGTTCCGGTGAAGCGGAACTCCGTAGGACGGAGTTCCGTTTCACCGGTCACCGATAGGGCGTGGTCATCCGGTAGCGGAGCAGGTCCGCGTGCTGGCGCTCGAGAGCCCTCTCGCGTTCCTCGCGTACGAGCCGGACGGCCTCCCAGTCGACGGCGGCGACCGGGCGCTGCACCCGCGGCCGACGTCCCCACCGGATCAGGGCGACGCCGAGGTGCAGCGCCAGGCGATCGATTCGGCCGAGGGGACGCAGGTTGCGGTCAGCGGATGCGCGTTCGGATCCGGAGTGCGGGTCCGGTTCGGGCTGCGGGTGCAGCGGGTGGTCGTGGCGACCGGCAGTGGTCGACAGCGTTGTGGTCATGAGAGTGAGCCTCACTGTGGCGGTGCCCAGAACGGATGCGGAGGCATCCGTCGAGTGCACCGGCGGGGCCGCCGAGGCGGCGCAAAAAGGGACGTCGTCAGGAGTGCGACGTCAGGGAACGGGATTGATCCCGGGGCGCGGAAAGCGCTGGCTGCGTGCGCACATCGAGGGCGTCACCACCGCAGAACCGGTGGCGGAAACTCGCGCCGGTCAGGCGGTGAAGACGCCGACGAGGCCGACGGCGAGGCAGTTCACTGCGGGAATGTTGGACTGAATCATGGGACGGCTCCTCTCGTCGTGTGGCGTAGCTGCCACGGTACCCGTCTCCCGCACGATCGCGCAAGGGAATCGAGCAAGGTGACCTCAACCCGCGGCCTCAGTCCTCGGCAAGGCCCAGCTGCCGCAGAAGCCGGGGAAAGTCCGTGGCGAGCGCATTCCAGACGATCTGATAGTCGGTGTTCGCGTAGTCGTGGGCGAGATAGTTTCGCATTGCACGCAACTCTGCCCAGGCCACCTCCGGGTGTTTCTCCCGGTACTCAGCCGGGAGCCGCTCGACCGCGGTTTGCAGGTCGATCACTATGGCCTTGGCCGCGAGCTGCTGGGTGCGGTCCGCCCGGTCGAAGAAGACGTCTCGTCCGCGAGCAGTGATGAGGCGCGCGTGACGCACAAGGTCGCGGATGTCCGCGAGCAGCGCATCCGTTCGGTCGAATTCGTGGGTCATCGGGTCACGCTCACAGCGGCACCGCCTCGGCGACGGCACGATCGCGGATGCTGCCCTCGGCCCGGTCGCTCATGACGTCCACCCGCACGCCGAGAAGGTGTTCAAGATCGAGGACCAGGCCCGCCGCATCGAGGATTGAGGCCTCGGGCGCGAATGCGACGAGGAGGTCGATGTCGCTGCCGACGGCATCCGTGCCCCGGGCGATGCTCCCGAAGACCCGCACATTGCCGGCGCGGCGGCGTGCGGCCAGCTCGATCACGCGCTCGCGCCCCCGCTGCAGAACGACCGATGGTCGCTCGGCGGTCGCGGCCATGATGCGGGCGAGGGTTTCGGGGCGCGGCTGCACCCGACCGGACTCATAGGCGGAGAGATTCGGCTGCGGCACGTCGGCGCGCACGGCGAGCTGGCTCTGCGAGAGCCCGGCGCGCGTGCGTGCCTCGAGAATGCTCTCCGCTGTGTTCATGCACGGATTATAGCTCGCAGCTATACGACCTCCGCGAGCCCGGTCCCGTCGCCTCCCCGATTCAGCCCTTGGCGAGCCGGCCGCTATAGCCTGCGTCAGCCCTGCGGGTCCGCGCCCTTCCGCTTTCGGAACGCGATCATGTTCATCCGGCTGCCGCAGCGCGCACTGCAGAAGCGCTTGGACCCGTTGCGCGAGAGGTCGAGGATCAGGCCGGCGCAGTCATCCGCTTCGCAGGTGCGCAGCCGCTGCATCTCGTCCATCCGGATCACGTCCATCAGGGCCAGCGAGGCTTCCACGCGCAGGCGTTCGCCGAGCGGGGCGTCGGGCGTGGTCGCGTGCAGGTGCCAGTCGGACGCGTCGTGCCGGGCGAGGTACGGCAGGGCCCGGGCCTCGGCGAGCATGGCGTTGACCTGGAGCGCGGCGGTGTCGCGGTCGCGGGTCCAGACGAGCCGCACCTCGTCGCGGGCGCGCAGCACGTCGAGTCGCTCGCGCTCGTCGCCGTCGATGCGGCCGGAGAAGGGATACCCGGCGAGGAAGTCCGCGAGCTGGTCGAGGGTCGCGAGCTCATCCGTGCCGCTCCGGGAGGCCGCGGGATCGGTGTTGCCAAGGTCGACCGCGAACTCGAGCGACTCCACGGTGTCATGGGCAAACTGCATGTTGACTCCTTACCCGACCATCGCCTAACGTTATGGTCATACCCAATAGTAGACCGTAACGCTGTGCGCGCAGCGGTGCGCGTGACAGAAGTCGGAAGCCGAGCCGGCAGCAGAAGGAGCCCCCATGAAGATCTCGTCCCCCTCCGCGGGTCTCGTCGTGGCGGTCATCGGCTCGCTCTCCTTCGGCACCTCCGGCGCGTTCATCAAGCCCCTGCTCGAGGCCGGCTGGTCCCCGAGCGCCGCCGTCACCGCACGCGTGCTCGTCGGCGGGCTCGTGCTGCTGCCACTCGCCCTGGTCTCGCTGCGCGGATCCTGGCCCGCCCTGTGGCGCGCACGGTGGCGCGTGCTCGCGATGGCCCTCGCCGGCGTCTCGGCCACCCAATTCTTCTACTTCGCCGCGATCCAGACCATTCCCGTGGCCACGGCCGCGCTCATCGAACTCCTCGCGCCGCTGCTCCTGGTCGGCGTCGTGTGGGTGATGACCCGGCGCATCCCGCACGCCCTGGTCCTGGTCGGGTCGCTGTTCGCCGTCGGCGGGCTCGTGCTCGTGGTCGGCCCCGGCGCGATTCGCGCGGTCGACCCGCTCGGCCTCGCCTTCGCCGCCTGTGCCATGGTCGGCTGCGCGATCTACTTCGTGATCGCCGCCCGCCCGAGCGACGGGCTGCCTCCGGTCGGGTTCGCGGCCGCGGGACTCGTGCTCGGCGGCCTCGTACTCGGCGGGTTGGGCGTCACCGGCGTTCTCCCCCTCTCCGCGACGTTCGGCCCGGTGCCGCTCGCGGGCACCGCCCTGCCGTGGTGGGTGCCGCTCGTCATCGTCGCGGTCGTCAGCACCGCGCTCGCCTACGTCGCCGGCATCACCTCGGCCGAGGTCCTCGGGTCGCGGCTCGCCTCCTTCGTCTCGCTGCTCGAGGTCGTCTTCGCGGCCCTGTTCGCCTGGCTGCTGCTCGGCGAACAGCTCACGCCCCTCCAGCTCCTCGGCGGCGCGCTCATCCTCGGCGGCATCGCGGCCGTGCGTGCGGCCGGCTCCGAAAACGCCGTTCCCGCCACGCTCGAACCGCTCATCCCGGTACCCCTCATGGACGCCGGGGTCGTCGAGCCGGCGACGGCCCTCGACAGGTAGGTCCCCGCAGCGCCCGCTCTGCGGGCACCGCCCGTCGGGCCTAGAGTTCCTTCCGCCGGAAGGCGGCGACCGCGAGCGCGACCAGGGCTGCGGCCAGCAGCAGCGCCGTGCACACCGGCCAGAACGTTTCGACGGACTTGCCGAGCGCGAGCGACGTCGGCACGCCGGTCAGCGCCGCCGGTGAATAGGTGCCGAGGGGCGTCCACAGTGCGGCGATCGACACGAGCGCATACGCGCCCAGCCCGGCACCGGCGGCCCCGGCCGTGGGGCTGATCACCACGGAGAGCAGCGTCATCAGGGCGACGAACAGGATGCCGAACACCAGCCAGGCGAGCGACGCCGACCAGAGCGCCCCGCCGGGCGCCTCCCCGAACACGATCGCCGTCCCGCCCCAGGTGACGAGCGTGCCCGCGACTACGAGCATCGCGAGGAACGCCGAATGGACGGTCGCCTTCGCGAGGATGAACGCGCCACGCGACACCGGTTTGGTCAGCACGAGCACCGCAGTGCCGCTCCGTCGCTCCGACGACACGATGCCGCCGTAGACGATGATCAGCGCGAACAGCACGATCTGGGACAGGTTCTTGATCCAGCCCGTGTAGGCGTCGGCATACGTCGGGTCCGGGAGCGTGAACTGCCCGAGCTGGTCCGAGGCGACCGCCCGCAGGATCTCCGGCGTGAACCGGGCCATCACCGGACCGGTCAGCGCGAAGAACAGCACGATGCCCGGGAGCACCCAGAGTCGCCAGGTCCGCACGATCTCGAGGACCTCCTTGCGCGCGAACGCTGCGAATCCCCTCATCGGGTCCCCCCTCCGACCAGGCTGACGAAGACGTCCTCGAGGCCGAGCTCACCGGCATCCATGCGGCACAGACCGGTGTGCCGGTTGGCGACCAGCACCGGGATGGCCCGGCGGGCCGCGTCCATGTCGGTGACGGTGATTTCGAGGGCGCCGGTGGGCCCCACGGCAACGGATGTCGCCCACGGCTCGCGGGAGATGTCTTCCGCGAGGCCGCCCGCGGCATCCGTGACCTCGAGGATCACCTTGCGCTCGGCGTAGCGGGACGTGAGCTCCTGGATCGGACCGTGCGCGACCACACGCCCGTGGTCGAGAATGGCGACGGTGTCGCAGACCCGCTCGACGTCGGCGAGGATATGCGTCGAGAAGAATACGGTGGTCCGCCCGCGCAGTGAGCTGAGCATCTCGAGCACGTCGCGGCGTCCCATCGGGTCGAGGGCGCTCGTCGGCTCGTCGAGGAGCAGCAGCTGCGGCGCGTTGATCAACGCCTGGGCGACCCCGAGGCGCTGCTTCATGCCGCGGGAGTACCCGCCGATCGCGATGGTCACGTCGGTCAGTCCGGCGAGTCCGAGAAGCATGCCGACACGTTCATCCAGGGTGCGCCGGTCGATCGCGAAGAGCCGGCCGACGAACCGGAGGAATTCCTCGGCGGTCATCCAGTCGTAGAAGCCGGGCACGTCGGGCAGGAAGCCGATCCGAGCGCGGATCGAGTCGTCGACCGCCGTGACGTCGCGGCCGAGGATCTGCACGCCGCCGCTCGTCGGCCGGGCGAGCCCGGTCAGCATCCGGAGCAGCGTCGTCTTGCCGGCTCCGTTCGGGCCGAGAAACCCGAAGATCGAGCCTTCCTCGACCTCGAGGTCGACGTTGTCCAGCGCCCGGTGCTCGCCGTAGGTCTTGGTCAGGCCGCTGGTGCGGATCGCGAGACTCATCGCGGGCCGGCTTCACTCCGTGGCTCGGTGCCCGGCTGCCCGGCGGCGTCGTTGCGTGACCCGTACAAGGAGTCGGCAACCGCGTCGGGGCTGATCGCGGGCGGCCGGGGTGCCGACGCTGCCGCGTCCAGCACGGCCGGCTTCCGGCCCACGACCAGGTAGAGGATGGCGCCGAGCAGGTTGGCGAGCAGGATCACGGCCAGCCACACCCACTTGTTGCCGGTGAGAACCCGGTCGGCGGGCCGCCGGTACAGGTCGACGAGCGCGATGACGTCGAGGGTGACCTGCACGACCCCCATCACCGCGATGACGATCCACACCCACCCGGGGAGTGACGACAAAGGCATATTCATGACACGGAACCCTTCTTCGAGGCCGACGCGAAGTCGCGGCGCTGTTCAGCGGCGCGACCGCTCCGGGAAACACCCACGAGCAACCCCAACGGCAGCACGAGCACGAGGAACAGTCCGATCCAGGTCGGCCACATTCCGGCGCCGCCCTGCACCGCGAAGAGGGTCTGCACGAGGCAGACGAGCGCGACGAGCGCAAGCGCGAAGCTCCCGGCGGATGCGGCGACCCGGCTCCACGCGGCACGCCGGGCGAGGTGCACCCAGGCTGCGACGAGAAGCGGCAGCAGCACGAACCCGCTCAGAAGCAGGAGGTTGGCGGTGCGGCTCGAGTAGCCGTCCGGCTCGCCGGTGAGTCCCCAGTGCGAGGGGACGGTTTCGGGCAGGTGGGCCCAGGTCACGGCCGCGAGGGTTGCGAACGCGACCCCGGCGAGAACTGGTGCGGCGAGCGTCGCCGTGATCACCCACGCGGGCGCCTCGGCGAACGGCTCGTCCTCGTCGTCCGGCCGGATCAGGTGCGCCCGCACGGCGAGCGCGGCGAAGTTGACCGTCCAGCCGATGCCGAGCGCCTTCGGCACGAGGATGCTCGGGTCGCTCGGGTCCCACGACCGGCTCGCGAAGCGCTCCGATGTGGGCTGCCGGGTGTCGTAGGGGACGCCGAGGAACCGGCCCGCCCGGTGGGTGCGCGGCAGTCCCCCGTTGGTGAGGTCCCGGGGACCGCGAGTGGCGGCATCCGTGCCCCCGTCGTCGTCGACGCCGGAGTCGAAACCACGGTCGGTGTCGAAGTCGGAGTCGGGATCGTCGGCCGCATAGGCGCCCGCGAGCGCCTCGGGCTCGCCCAGCTCGGCGAGCACCCGGCGCACCGCGTCGTCGCTACGATCGGTCCCGTCGAGGCGATGCTCGACGTGGGCTAGCAGCTCGGCGAGGGAGTCCGCGTCGATGTCGATGCGCAGTCGCGCCGCCGCGGCGCGCAGGTGGTCGAAGTAGGCGTCGACCAGCGCGGTTGCCCCGGCGGGCGGGAGCCCGTCGCCGGGCAGCGCTTCGGAGTGGTCACGCATGGGTCGCGTCCTTTCCCAGGAGGTCGGTCATGTCGGCGCTCATCGCGGTCCACACCTTCGTCATCGCTACGAAGGCCCGCTCGCCCGCGGGCGACAGCCGGTAGTACTTGCGCGGCGGGCCGACGGGCGATTCCTGCCACTCCGAGGTGATCAGGCCGGTCTTCTTCAGCCGATTCAGCAGCGGGTACGCTGTGCCGGCGCTGATGGCGAGGCCCGGGTACTGGACGAGCCGGTCGACGATCTCGGCGCCGTAGGCCTCGCCCCGGTGCAGCAGGGCGAGCACGGCGAGCTCGACCACGCCCTTGCGCAGTTGAGACGGAATCGCCTCGCCCTCGATCGCCATGGTCCCGCCTCGCGTCCTGTACCGTGTCACACCCGGTTGCTTGTTATGCCAACTACAAGGTAACACACGTTACCGCCGCGAGCGGATGCCGGCCGACAGCTGGGTCTCGACGCCCGGCGGATGCGACCACTCCCGCCGGCCTCGCCCTGCGCCCCTAGCTCTCCGGGTCGTACCCGAACGCGCGGAGCTCCTGCGCGCACCGGCAGGCCACCGCGATCCTCCGCGCCCACTCGACCGCATCCTCCCGCGTCGGCAGTTCCAGCACGGTGAACCCGCCCGTGAGGTCGGAGCCCGGATAGAGCTCAGCGCTCAAGACGCCATCGGCGGCAACGAGCACCGGAGCGACGCCCTCGTCGATCCCCCCGCCGAAGACCCAGACGCCGGCGGCCTTCGCCTCCGCGACGACGGCATGGGAGTCGACGACAACGACCGGGAACTCCTCATCCGTGACTACCATCGCGTCGCTCGGGAAGGAGATGAGGTACTTGGTCATGAATCGGCGACCTCATCGGCGTCGTCCAGCCGGAAGCCGACCTTGAGCGTCACCTGGAAGTGGTGGATCACGCCGTCCTCCACATGCCCGCGGGTGCCCACCACCTCGAACCAGTCCACGTTGCGCAGCGTGCGGGTCGCGCGCTCGAGTCCGCTGCGGATGGCCGCATCCGTTCCGTCCGGCGACGTCCCGACAATCTCCGTGACGCGGTACGTGTGATTCGTCATCGCTTGTTCCCTCCACCTTCGTGCCGAACCCGCGGCGTCCTCGCCTCAGGTTCTCCGACCATAGCCCGCGAGCAACGAGCCTTCAACGGCGTGGCCACGGGCATCCCCCGACGCCACCGCGAACGCACCCGACCCACACCACGCCCGCCCAGCACAGACCACGAGCGCCGCGTCGTGCGGAGCATCGGCCCGGGTGTTCAGATACTCGACACTCTCCGCGACCGGCCGTTCGTGCGCTCTAGCATCGGTCTCGATAGTTCGGACCAAGGCGTGACGGGTTGTTCTGGCGCCCAGACCGCAGCGGATCCACCGAGTGAGGTATCGAGAGAGGCAACGACCATGCGCGAAGAAATCTACTGGCTAGTGACCTGCGACGTGAAGCCGGGCAAGTTCCAGGACTTCACCGAAGCAATCGAGCCGCTCGTGGCAGCGACGAAGGCCGAAGAGGGCTCGCTCATCTACGACTACAGCGTCAACGACGACGAGACCGTGGTGCACATTCTTGAAATGTATCGAGACTCAGAGGCTGTCGTCAGCCACGTCACGACGGTCTTCCCCCAGTTCGCCGAGCGCTTCCTCGACGGCGTCGACATCACGGGCTTCGTCGTGTTCGGCACACCGGATGCCGCGGCGAAGGAAATCCTCGACGGCTTCGGCTCGACCTACATGCGACCCTTCTCCGGTTTCACGCGCAAGGAGTCGCTCGTCAGCTAGCCACGGGCCATGGCCTTCGCCAGTGACTCCCGGCAGAATGGAGGCGAGATGAGCGACTCCCACACCGACTCATACCGCGTCCTCACCTCCGGCGCCTACGGGCAGCGCGCCAGCGAGTCCGCCGGAGAGAGTCCGACCTAGGCGCGGGGCAGGGTCTTCACGAACCCGAGAACGACGGCGGCGGTGATGTCCGGCTGCTGGGCCTGGGGGTAGTGGCCGGCGTCGGCGACCATCACGACCGAGCCGTGGAGGGCATCCGCTACGAATCGCGCTTCGGCGGCCGGGTCCTTGAAGTCGGGGTCCTTGTCGCCCATGATGACGAGCGTGGGGGCGGTCACCGCACTGAGCTTCGCCTCGGCGGGGTCGTGGGTGGTCTGCTGGGTGGTGAGCGAGAAGGCCTTTCCGTACGACTTGCGCTTCAGGCTGGCGATGACCGCCGTGCGGTACTCCTCGAAGTCGGCGGGCTTGCGGCCGGCGTAGAGGGTGGGCATGTAGCTCTTCCACATCGGCGCGATCCAGAGCGGGGCCATCATCACGCGGAACAGCCCGCGGGTGAACACGTTCGATGGCGGGTTCCGCACGAAGGGGCCGACCAGGACCAGACCGTCGACCTGGGCGGGATGCTCCGCGGCGACGATCACGGCGGCCCCGGCGGCCAGGGAGTTACCGACGATCACCGCCGGCCGGCCGAGCTGTGCGATCAGGGCCTGGATGTCGCTCGCGGTTTCGATGTCTCCGTAGCCGGAGAAGGTGGTGTCGCTGTCGCCGTGCCCACGGAGGTCGGTGGTGACCACCGTGTAGCCTGCGGCGACGAGCGCCGGGGTCAGGAAGCGATAGGAGGACCGCAACTCACCCATGCCGGGCACGAGTACGAGAAGTGGTCCGGCGCCCTGGAGGTCATAGGCGATGCGCCCCTCGGGGCGGGCGAGGTACTGAGTCGACGAGGCAGAAGCTGCAGTGGAGGAGGTCATGCAGCTACTATGCATCCCCTTTTGGCTAGTGTCAATAGCCAAATCAGAAAAGCGGATGCTTCACGCATGCCGGTCAGGGCGCGTCGCCTACGCCTCGGGTTGGCTATTGACACTAGCCAAAAGGCAGGTCATCCTTAGCCCTATGGAAACAGCATCCGCTTTCGTTCGACGACCTCTCAGCGCCAGGGCCGGAGCACGGACCCGTGCCTAGGGTCGGGCTCACCCGCGACCGGGTGGCGGAAGAGGCGGCCGTGATGGCCGATGAAGTCGGCCTCAACTCGCTCACCCTCGCCGCACTGGCCGCGCGCCTCGGCGTTCGCCAGCCATCCCTCTACAAGCACATCGACTCGATGGCCGGCCTCCACCGCGACATCGCCGTGCACGCCAAACGCGACATGGGCGAGGTGCTCGCGCGGGCCTCCGTCGGTCGCTCCGGCCCCGACGCCATTTCCGCCATGTCCCGGGCGTATCGGCAGTGGGCGCTGCAGCACCCCGCCCGCTATGAGGCCGCCAACCGGATGCCCGCCCCGGGCGACCTCGAGGACGAAGCCGTGTCGCTCGCGGTCATTCAGCTGATAACCGACGTGCTCACCGCGTACCACCTCGAGGGCGACGACGCCATCGATGCGATCCGCGCCTTCCGTTCCACCCTGCACGGGTTCATCTCGTTCGAAACCGGCGGGTCCTTCGCCATGAGCGCAGACATCAACCGGAGCTTCGAACGCCTGATCCACGGCTTCATCGTCGCCCTCACCCAGTGGACGGACACCAGCACCCCGCAGCCCGGCCGGTAAAGCACTGTACGACCACACGGACGCCTGTCGCACGCGCGACCGTCGGCGCCAACTGATCGACTCGTCGCTCCCCAGGCCCGCACCGATCTCCTTAGCCCTAGCCCGATCAGGTGGTCCTGCATGATTCGGGTACGCCCGAATCAGACGTCCACAGATCAGCCGTCCGCTGAGTAGTTCGGCTGCGGTTAGGCTCGTCGGCATGGTCCGTGTCGTCTTTATGTGTGGCCCGGCCGGTTCAGGTAAGTCCACGGTTGCACGCGCGCTCGAGGCCGACGGTATGGCAAGGCTGAGTTTCGATGAGGAGGCCTGGCGTCGTGGCATTCACTCCCAGCCCCTGGCCGAGGAAGTCCGGCTCGAGATCGAAAGCCACCTGCGCCAGCGACTTCTCGACCTGGTGAGGTCGCAGGCGGATGTGGTGCTGGACTACTCCTTCTGGTCCCGACGGATGCGCGACGACTATCGCGCCCTCCTCCGGCCGCTGGGTGTCGAGCCGGAGACGATCTACTTGGCGACGCCGCGAAAACTGGCCCTGGCTCGTGTCCGTGCGCGGGCGGGACACGAAGCGAATTGCGTTCAGCTGACAGACGACCTGGCTGCCGCCTACTTCGATAACTTCGAGGTCCCCACCTCCGACGAGGGACCCTTGACCGTCGTCGCATAGGCTCGACGCCGCGACGCTTACCGCGCGCGATAGCCGTCCGCGCGCTGATCCACCCTGAGGATTATGACCCGGGCCTCATCCTCGTGGATGTCGTTAAGCACCCGGTACGGACCTCGGCGGGCACTCCACGAACCGGTGAGCTCGCGCTCAAGTGGTTTCCCGACGCGGCGGGGGGATTTAGCGAGATGACCGTAGCTGAACTCGACGATCGCCGGCACGATACGCGGAGGAAAGGTCGGCATATCGCAACACGGCCGTGCGTACGAGCACATCCGCGTCCAGGCCGGTGTGGGAGCCACGCCCGCGCCGGTTTCCGCAGCCCGCGCCCGCCGTTTCGGGCGCGGCCCGCCGAAACGGGCGCCGGCGCCAGCGCGCACGGATGCGTCCGCGAGCCGGACCTCCCCCGGTCGCGCCCCAGCCCGCTCACGGCCAGGTCGGGAGCGGCGCGGGGACTCCCCGCGCATGGATGTCCGACCGGGCTATCGAGACGTGGCCGCGTTCCGTGCGGCGAGGCGTGCGAAGGCTTCGGTCAGTTCCGGCGGGCCGACCACGTCGATGTCGGTGTCGAAACGGTTGAGGGAGGCGGCGAGGGCGACCCAGGACCAGGATCCGGCGGTGAACCGGCACTGGTCGGGGCCGAGGGACTCGACGACGCCATCGCCGGCGAACGGGAGAACGGCACGAGCGTCAAGGTGCAGCACGACCGTTCCTGTGCACGGCCACGCGTTCGCCTCGGCGGAGCCTTTGAAGCGGGCGGAGACGTAGCCCTTCGCGTCGCCGCCCGGGAGCTCGCGCGGGCTGAAGCGGGGTGCCGTCGGGGTGCGCGGGGTGACGCGGTCGGCGCGGAAGATCCGCCAGTCGTCGCGCTCGAGGTCCCACGCGACGAGGTACCACCGGCCGTGGGAGGTGACGAGGTGGTGCGGCTCGACCCGGCGAGGGTGCCTCGGTTCGGTGCCGTCGGCGCCCGGCTCCGCGCTCGCGTAGTCGAACCGGAGCACCTCGCGGGCGCGGACCGCCGCGGAGAGGGCGATGAGGACATCCGCTGAGACCTCAACAGCGGGGCCGTCGCCCGGGCGCGGGACGGTCGTGAAGTCGAGGGCGTCCAGGCGGTGGCGCAGCCGGGACGGGATCACCTGCCGCACCGTGGTGAGCGCCCGCAGGGCCGCCTCTTCGATCCCCGCTCCAGTGACGGTGGCCATCTGGAGGGCCACGGCCAGCGCGACGACCTGGTCGTCGTCGAAGAGGAGTGGCGGCAGCTCGCTTCCGGCGTCGAGCCGGTAGCCGCCGTCCGGGCCCATGGTCGCCTGGATGCGGTAGCCCAGCTGGCGCAGGCGGTCGACGTCGCGGCGCACCGTGCGGTGGCTGATGCCCAGCCGTTCGGCGAGCAGGGCGCCGGGCCAGTCGCGCCGGGTCTGCAGCAGCGACAGCAGATTCAGCAGCCGCGCGGTGGTCGTCGTCATGCGTCGATCGTAGTTCGAGTTGAGGACCGAAACTGTCCTAGACGGATGCCAGAGTGACCGTTGTCGGGACCCGCCCGGCACCGTTCACTAGGAGCAGACATGAGCATCACGACCACCACCCACCTCAACTTCCACGGCGACGCCCGAGCCGCGCTCGGCTTCTACCAGTCCGTCTTCGGCGGCCAGGTCACCATCGCGACCTACGGCGACTTCGGGATGCCCCAGGACGCCCCCGGGGCCGCGAACGTCGTCTTCGGGCAGGTCGAAACTGAGGCTGGCTTCCGGGTGATGGCGTACGACATCCCCGGCCAGACGGCCGGCTCGGCCGGCACGGCGAGCGCGGCCGGCTCGACCCGCCGCGAGAACGGCGTCACCCTCACCAACCAGCCGTTCTTCGTCTCCGTCCGCGGCGACACCCTCGACGAAGTACAGGGGTACTGGGCTGCGCTCTCCGCCGGCGCGTCGATCGTGGAGCCGCTCGCGGCATCCGCCTGGAGCCCCGGATTCGGCATGCTCACCGACGCGTTCGGCGTGACCTGGATCCTCGACGTGGCCGCCGCGTACACCGCCTACACCGCCTAACCGCCGGTAGCGCAGCTGCGGTGCGGTTTGGTCCGTGCCGCCCCGCGCGACCTGGGGCGATCGACAGCACCATGAAGACACTCCTCAACGTCATCCCGCTCGTCACGCCGAATCGCGCATCTCCCCCTATGCTTCAATCAACCGTCTTCTACGGTTCCAGGGCCCTCGTCCTTTAAGGCGAGGCCAAGTGTGGATATGTGCCACGCGAGCAATCTTTCCTACAAGGAGCTCGCCGTGACGGCCGTCTGCACCAAGATCAAGTACCCAACTCAAGGAGCCGCGGCTCACAGTCTTCGAGCCATCGTTGCGCGCGATGCCGGGGTCAAGCCCAAGATTCCGGTCGCCGTCTACATCTGTGCGGCCTGCCAGGCCTGGCATCTCACCTCGAAGAGGCCGTCGGGAGCCAAGCGAAAGTGGCTCGTCGCCGTGAATTGCGGGGTCGTGTCTGGTGTGCCCCGGGCGGGAAACTGCCAGTGAACTCGCGCTTTCGCATTTGCCATAGGCTGACATCAAGACGGTACTCGGGGGTCGAGCACTGCAATCGGGGGACGTCATGAGAGTCATCACACGATCAGCAATTAGCGCAGCGGCAATCCTTCTGGTTCTCACGGGGTGCGCGGCAACCGACGGCGAATCGCCTGGCGCGAGCCCAACGCCGACTGTGGAGTCTGCACCCAAGATCGACCCGGGTCCTGTGGCGTTGACGAATGACACGGCCGCCACCCGCTACCGGTCCATCGTTTGCCCGAATAATGTGGCTTCCGGCGCATTGACGGACGCCTTCACTGCTGGCAAGGACGAGTACTTCGCCGGCGGGGCTCCAGACGTAGCAGCTGTCGTCGCTGCCGCCAGTACCGGAGTGGCAACTCATCGCCAAGCGATGGAGCAGCTGGACGACACCTACTTCACGTGGCCAAAGCTCGTGGCGCCGCAGATCGCATACGTCCGATCAAGCTACATGGCAGAACTCGCTTGGCTCGCGGCGGTTGCCGGCGCTGGCACCTACGAGGCTGCATACTCGAGCACCTACCCGGCGGCAACGCCAGAACAACAGGCAGCCGGCCAGGAGATCCGCTATCAGCTAGGTCTGGCCGCAGACACGAACGGTAGCTGCGTCGGTTACGAAGATGGACTGACTAAGCTCACCACGGAGAAGAGCGAGCGCGACGCAGCACTCGCAGAGCAAGGGTAGGCGCCCCCCAAGTTGGCACAGCAGTGCCTGCCATCAGCGCACGGATGTCGGTCGCACCCGACACTGTCGCCGCAGGTGTTCGAGAGACACCGACCGATCGAGCTATCAGAGCGTGTGGCGAGCCGGGCGGCTCCGGGCGATTCCGACCAGCACGAGGGCGCCCGCCACAGCCGTGAGGGTGACCCCGGCGACGGTGACGCCGGTTTGGAACGCGGCCGCCTGGTCCGCGCTCCAGTTCGACGCCGAGATGTTGCCGGTGAAGAGCGCCGCGAGGATGGTGCCGGTCACGGCGATCCCGACCCCGGTGGCGACCTGGCTCGACGTGTCCACGAGGGCAGCGCCGATCGTGGTGCGGTTCTTCGGCAGGCCCCGCATGACGTTCGTGCCGGCGACCACGCCGACCACGCGCATCCCGGCTGCGACGAGCGCGAGGGAGAGGGCGACCCAGACGTAGCCGAAGCGACTCCCTGCCGCGAAGACGGCGAGGCCCAGCACCACGGCTGCCGCGCTCATCCAGGCTGCGCGGTCCATCCCGAACTTGTTCACGAAGGGCCCGACGAGGCGGCCGCCGCCGAGCAGCACGATGACCTGGGGAAGCATGCCGATTGCGGCCAGGGCCGGCGGCCAGCCCCAGGCGAACTGGAGCTGCAGGGTCACCATGTAGCTGAGGCCGGAGATCGCGAGGCCCGAAGCGGCTTTGTAAACGAGTCCGCTGGAGACGAGGGGCAAGGCAATGAGCTTCAAGTCCAGAAGGGGGTACCGGGCTGTTCGCTCGCGGACGACGAAGAGGATCGCAGCGATTACGGCACCGGCGGTCGCCGCCCAGGGGGTCCAGGAGCCGCCGCCCTCCCCCACGAACAGCGTCGGAGCCACGAGCGCCAGCACGATTGTGGCGGTGCCGAGAAGGGCCCCCGCGATGTCCAGCGGGTCGCGGTGGAGTTCGGCGGGAAGGTCCCGGGCGATGCCGATCCGGATGCCGATGAACGCGAGCACAGCAATGGGAGCGTTGATCAGCAACAGCACCTGCCACGGAGCGACGGCGAGGATGAAGCCGCCGACGGTCGGGCCGAACGCCAGACCCACCAGCCCGACCGTGGAGATGAGGGTGATCGCCCGGACGCGCAGGTGTTCATCGTCGAAGAGCCGGAACGCCAGGGCCATGGAGCCCGGGGTAGTCATGGCGGCGGCGATGCCCATGGCGACCCGCACGGCGATGAGCTGTTCGGTCGTCGTGACGAGGGCGGTGGCCAGACTCGCGAGACCCAGCACCGCCAGGCCGATCAGCATCACCCGTCGGCGGCCGAACCGGTCGGCGATGGCGCTGAACAGCAGCATCAGCCCGCCGAAGACGACCGCATACGCGCCCGTGACCCACTGCAGTGCGGTGGTCGACGCGTCCAGTTCACGCCCGATGGTGGGGAGCGCGACGTTGAGGATCGAGTTGTCGAGCATCTCGAACAGGAACACCGCGGACAACCCGGCGAGCGCCACGGCTGCGGCCCTGAGGGTCTGGGGGCGATGGCGATCCGACGACACTCGAGAATCACCGGTCGGGTTCGGTAGCTCGTTCTGGTTGCTCATATCCATCTCTCCACGTGGGGAGAAGTGGCTGCTCGATGAGCAACGTATGAGCGCGGGCAGAGCCCCGCGGTTTTACTTCCGGTGCAGCCACACTAGCGACCCGGGTTCTGGAATGGCAACTCGACGCGTCAGCGGTGACGTCCCGCCGGCACGACCTTCCGCCTCGCCGCGCCGAGCTTACGATTCGCGAAGGGGCGAGCGCCGAACGTGAGCACAAAGTGGTCGATGAGAGCCGCCTCGACCTCCTCGGGGTCCTCGTCTCCCGTCTCCAGCCAGGCGACGAGCAGCTCAGCGCTGCCGGCGAGCTGCCACACGTAGCGGCCTCCCCAGTGCCCCACCTTCTCGCCCGCGCCGTGGCGCCGATACTCGGTCAGCCGCTTCCGCAGACCCCGTTTGCCCTTCGCCCCGGCGCCGGCCTTCCCGATATAGAGCACGGATGCCGCGTCGAGCCACGCCTCCGCCAGGAGCGCGTTCGACACGGTCGGGTTTCGTTCCTTGAATCTCCCGGCCGGGCTCGTCTCGAGGAAGTCCGGGCTGCGATCGTCCTCACGGAGAACCAGGTAGACGCCCGGCGATGCGGGCAGGCTCGCAGCGGCCAGATCAGCGAACCGCACGAAGCCCGTGAAGCCCGCGTTTTCGAGCCCGAGTCGCGTCCAGTCCATCTCCCCAGTCTGGCGCATCGGTCACCGAGCGCCCGCCGGGCGTGGCCTGGTCGCCGGCACGCCCGCGCGCCGCAGCCCCCGAAACAACCGAGCTCACCGGCACACAGTGTGCGCGACCTGAGAGACTTGAACGATCATGAGGACTCTCCTGAACATCATCTGGTTCGTGCTCTCGGGCTTCTGGCTGTTCCTCGGCTACATGCTGGCCGCACTGATCATGTTCGTGCTCATCATCACCATCCCCTGGGGAATCGCCGCCGCCCGCATCGGCGTCTACGCCCTCTGGCCGTTCGGCAAGACCGTCGTCTCCACGCCGAACGCCGGCCTCGGGTCCTTCCTCGGCAACGTGCTCTGGGTGGTGCTGGTCGGCTGGTGGATCGCCCTGACCCACCTCACCACCGGCATCGCGCTCTGCATTACGATCATCGGCATCCCGATGGGAATCGCCAACTTCAAGCTGATCCCGGTCGCGCTCCTGCCCCTCGGCAAGGCGATCGTCGACCTGCCGTAGGTCTCGCCGGTTGCCCGGGAGAAACCGCGCCTCTCGAGCGGTTGCGCCCTTCGAAGCGTCGCCTATACGGGCACAGCCGGCATCAGGAATGCTACCGGCAGCACGGTCGAAGGTTCCCCGATACCCACCGTCAAAAGCCTCAGCTCAAACGCGAGGAAGACGCGCGCTGATCTGAAAGCACCCGGGGAGACGTGTAAGGGGCGATGTCGCCTCGGAATTCACCGATCTACATATATCACGAGCGGAACGTATCCAGCGCGAGCACCTAGCGCTTCTTCGCGGCGGCCTTCTCGTTCTGGGCGGCAAACCGGGCGGCATGCGCGGCCTTGCGGGCGCGCTCGGCGTCGCGGTCCTTGACGCGGATCTGCTCCTCGCGCACCTCGAACTGGGTGGCGCGCTCGGTGACGAGCCACGCCGGCGGCTGCTGCAGCAACGCGAGGATCTCGGCGCTTGTCAGCGGCTCGGTGACCTTGCCGCGCGCGAGCCCGGAGATCGAGACGCCGAGCTTCGCAGCGACGACCTGCTTGGGGTGCGGGCCGTTGGCGCGCAACAGGGCGAGCCACTCCGGCGGGTTCGTGTCGAGTTCGGTGAGCTCGGTGCGCGAGATCAGGGTGTTCTGGAACTCCTCGGGGGCTGCCTCGAGCAGAATCCCGAGCTTCTGGGCCGCCGTTGCGGGCTTCATGGTCTGGGTCTTCTTCTCGCTCATCAGTCCAGCCTACTCGTCAACGCACAGTCCTTTCGATCCGACCAAGACTCGTGGGTCCGCCTTTCATCGGGCCGACAAAACGAGTTCCAACAGATAGCGTCGAGCGAGCAGAACTGGAGGGCGATTTTAGCTGGACACGTTTGACCACCGATAGGCTTCGGAAAGTCACAGCATTTGGCCATTCGCGAAAGATCAAGAGCCGAACGGCCATCTGCCATCGAACAACAAATCTGGGAGTTTAGTCTTGACCGCGTCCGTTGCACAGATCATCCAAGTTCTCCGCAGCTACTCGAATGTCGTGCTGGAAGGTCCCCCGGGAACTGGCAAGACTCGAATGGTTTCCCAGATCGCTGAAACATGGAGTGCGAATACTGGTCGGAGCCTGGGGGGCGACGCCTCCGGCGAATGGGCCACCGTTTTCCACCCGAGCACGAGTTATGAGGATTTCATCGAAGGCGTGCGGGCTACCGCAAAAAACGACGGAGAACTCGGTGACTTCGAGCTTGTGGATGGATTTCTCAAAAATATCGCCGCCCTGGCCTATTTATCACCAGGCCTTGATTTTCTGGTCCTTCTTGACGAATTGAATCGCGCAAACGTGTCCCGCGTTTTGGGAGACGCCATGCTTCCGATGGAATCTGAGCGACGCGACCGCTGGAACCCGACCGAGGAAGTTTGGGAGGGTGGCGCTAAAGTGACTCTTCCTTATTCGCGCGAGCTTTTCTCTCTTCCTTCAAACTTGTATTTTCTTGCGACGATGAATACCACGGATCGTTCAGTTGCGGGTCTTGACGCGGCTCTGCGGAGACGTTTCGCATTCATTCCTATGGCGCCTCTGCCATCGAAGGATCTCCTCGAGGCAATCGCCGAAATTCACGGCCAGGAGCTTGCGAACTTGATGGCACCAACCGTCGAGATCGTCTCCGCCGTGAATGAGTCTCTCTTGAGCCCTTTCTTAGGCGCAGACTTCCTCGTCGGGCAGTCGTTCTTGTTCGCCGCCGCAAAGAACGCAAATGTTGACCTCAACATCGCACTTTCCGACGAACTCTTGGAACTCAAGGAAGAGCTCAACGACGCACAGACCCTCGATGGGCGTGCGATACTCGATGCATTTTGGGTGGAAATGGGTGCCGGGACTGGCGGTTCGCGAAACCAAATCGACCTCTCGCTTGCCGGACGGGCCGATCCCAACCACGGCTCTGCCGCTCTTTTCTTCCAAGACATGATCCCGGTGAATTCGAGTTTCACAATCGAATGGGACGGTCAAGACTACTTAGACAATGACTTCACGCTCTATAAAGGACAGAATTCGAACGGAACGTGGCGACTCAATTTGACCGGCAAGTCATCGTCCGGGGCTAAATTGAGCGCTCTGTCTAGGTCAAATTTTCCGCGGCGCGCCTTGGTCTTCTTGCGCACGGGAGAAGCTACCTTCACAATGAAGTCGTTCCCACTCCCAGACATGGAATACCTGGCGACTTGGGGTGCAGCAGACACAGCCAAGGCATCAACCCGCCGTTTCGGGCATCTAGATCTGAATCATGATGTTCCCGAGGTTAATGTCCTTCCGAGGCTCGCAACGTCATGGTTGTACTCAATCGGACCTCAACTAATAGAGCTAGCCGGTTTCCACGGATCTGAGGCGATCCTGGTCAGCGAAGAACGTGAGGCTTGGGTCCGAAGCCGACCGACCCTCAATGAGGCCGTCCTGGAGAGCGCGATATCTGTTGGAATTAGATTTGACGTATATCTAGCGACACTTGGTTTGCGCTTTACTTCATCAGGACTTGGGCTTGCTCGAGTAGTGCGATTGGAGGAAGTGGCGGGAATTGGGATCGGAAAAAGCTCGGTGGGTGTGGCCACCATGGCGGCTTAGATGTCTATCATGGGCTCTCGGAGCGTCACATTGCAGGCGTCGGCTTCAGGTATTCGATCCGGGGTGTGTGTATCAAGCCGGAAAGGTCTCAGTGTCGTAGTCGTCGTTCTTCCCAAACTATGGCGCCACCGGCCGCCAGTCGTGCATACGGCAAGCTGGCCGGAGTCCAAAGGCCTGTATGTAGCGACTCTTCACGAAGGCGACTATTTGACGGTGGCTTCGCATGAGCGGGTGGCATCTCTCCTGCAAGAGATGACTGTACGAAGTTCCTTGTCAGCCGTGGCAGACATTTCGTCTACCCTAATCTCGCCGAGTGTTGCTCCGGAGAAGCTCTTGCGCGTCCCGAGTACCGGGGATCTATCGAATCTAGGGGCACTGCTTCGGCTAGGTGCAAAGTCGATCCGGATACGACCGGGGTCCTTGAAAGATGTAAGCGAGAGTTCGCCCCTCTTCAAAGCATTTGCCATGCAGCAACTTGTTCATCAGATTGAACAACTTGCTTCGAACGTCACGAGGTCCTACTCGGAGGCGTCTGAGTTCAGCGCAGTCCTGCGAGGCCGGTTGGATATCGCAAAGTTGCCACGATTGCAGGCTTCGGGAATTGCTGTCCTGCCAGTCGTTTACGACGAGCTAGAGGCGGGAACCCCCACTCAACGGATTGTGATGTCTGCTCTAGAACTTTGCGCCGGGGCTAGCGATCCCCTAACAGAGATGCTGCGGCTTTCTCTGGGTAATGTGGCGGAAAAGGCGGCGACTTTGCGACGTGCATTGTCGGATATCCCTTCATACACCCGGAAAGAAGCGGTACAACGTCTCAACCGCCATCGTCTTGGTAGGAGTGAGCGCCTATGGAAGGACGCCGCACACACCGCTGGAATTGTGCTCCAAGAGAAAGATATGTATTTCGCGCATTCCACAGAATCAACAGAATCGCTCGAGCTATCGTTCCTCACCAATCATCTCTGGGAAGACATCCTGGAGACTGCGATGACGCAGAAGTGGAATGATGCAACCATAGTTCGGCCAGGGGCCGTGTCGGCAGATTCAGTCACGGTTGTCGCGCCTTGGAAGAGCCTAAAAGGGGGACGCGATGATTCATTGCCGGATTACGTAGTAAGTAGTGAGTCCAGCGTCTGGTGCGGAGACGCAAAGTACAAAGTGCTTCGTGGTCCTCCCGACCGTAGCGACCAGTATCAGATCTATTCCTATAGTCACCTTGTGCAATTGCAGGCTAGTTTGACAGACGCTACGCCTGTTGCCGTCCCAAGCCGGGTCGCTCTACTCTTTCCCACGAACGGAGATCCAAGCCTTGATACATACGAAAGACAGGCGGCCGGCAAAAATTCATCCGATATGACGTTGCTCGATATCGTAAAACTCCCCTTTCCAATGCCTCGCGACCTAGAAGACTCGCGTTGTTGGATGGTTTACATGAATTCTGTCTGTAGCGCACTTCCCGCGAGGTCCTAGATATTCGCAACACTCTTTCCCATCGCCAAGGACGGCAATTCTTCAACGCGACCAAACCCACCATGTATGAGAGTTTCAATTTCTTCTTCAGGAATGTCGTTGGGGAGTGACCGAGCGAATCCGGCAAGGTCCTCAGGCCGAAATCCGTATGCCCAGGCAACCAACACGTCAAGTTCGCGAAGCACCCGGCGCCTTTCAACGGACGGAAGGACTCCTCCTCCCGATTCAAAACCCAGGGTTGAGAATAAGCTGTCGAACCGCGCATCTTGCCGGTATAGAGATTGAACGCGTCGAGTGACGTGTGCTGCCGCCGAGCCGAGTTCACCTGAGAAGATGACTTCGACCCGCCATCTGTCTCGATCGGGAACGTTCATCTGCTTCACCACTGTTGGCGTCACGTCGATACCTGGAATCTTGAGCCTAAGAAGCCAGTCAAAAGTAATGCTGTTGAAGACAGCAAGGACCAGGGGCAAAAGCTTCAAGTCGTCCGGGAATTGCACTATTTGGATCGATTGGATTGTAGGAATTGTCGGCAACAAAGTCGCCAGCATTGTTCTACGATTCGATCGAGACGTTGCATTTCGCCATGCAACCGAAAAGGGCTCCGAATACGAGGCGGACACTCGTTTCCATTCCGAAACATCTGCCCACCATCTAGGTTCGACTTCAAAATCCGGGCTGAGTTCGTCTGTGGTGGAGACCAGGTTTGCACGCGTCTTCGCGGACCATCGTGTCTCCCCGGCAACGCCGGACCACGTCGAGAATCGAGCACTGTATTGCTCAATCATCCGGCCCTCCCACACACCTAGCCGGCCCACACCTTCGTCACGGTGAATGCTCTCGCTATGGTTGGTCAGGTGTAGCAACCTACCGAACCTAGCTTCTGGGTATGTGTCGTCGAAAGAAGGATTCCGGCCCGATACAAATTCCACGCGTGCCATGTCGTCCGCTGCAAGCACTGGCAGAGCTCCAGTTATGGGATTTAGCTGCATTCGGACTTTGTCAGTAACCTCCAACAACCTCCAATCCTCTGCGAGATCACCGGCTTGGGTCAAGTCCGCGGCGACCCTGGGCAGGCCTGCGCCAGCAGCCGTTATCAAGAGGCCAAATCGCTCTCTACCGTCAATCGGAAAGATTCGACGAGTATTGGTGAATTCCCAATATTGCTTTAGACGGCGACTTGCAATCATGTCCTGGTACAGCTTTGAATGGCCAGGGGTAGTGACTAGGGAACTCTTGACGAGTAACGCAACTGTCCCCAGACGCAGCACCCTAGATTCAGCAAGTTCGGTAAACAAAGCGTGGGTATATAACTCACCTGTCGCAGATTTTGCAAACCGTTGGTCGGCACGTATTAAACGCGAGGCCACAGCAATGGACTTCTTATGCTCCTCATATAGCGCCATCAGCGACGGATGAGTCGCCTCGAGAGAATCCATCGCCAGGGCGCGTTGTGCTGCTCGTTGCTGGCCAGCGATTTCGGGTGCCAAACCGGCAAAGAACGCACGTTGCTCGAGACGAAGCCGCTCCCATGGTGGATTTCCAACCACGATGTCCAAAGGCGAACCATCGGGCACCGAGAACGCCTCATCCCAAACCAGTCCCTTGATAAAGAGATCGAGCTTCCGGCCCCGTGGTTCTTGAAGGGCATCTGACCGTTCCAATAGAGAATTCCCCCAGCGAACCACAGGCGATACCAGGTGTGCCTCATGGGCCGGGACTCGGCACAGAATCATGGCTCGCGAAACCGCGAGCGCCAGAGGATTGACGTCTGTCAGTTCAAGGCCATTTATGGCTCGGAGGAGGTGCTCACCGCCACGTTCGCCGGAATACAAGACCTCACGTTCGATCATTGCGATCCATTCAGAGGCAAACACGCCTCCGCCCACCGAAAGATCAGCGACGCGCGCTTTGGAGAGCTCACCCAGACGAGTAGGGTCACCTTCCTTCGGAAGAACGCCAAGGGTTGATACGAGGTATTGATTCGCCGCACGGACCACGACTTGTCGTGCCAGTGCAGGAGGCGTGAACCAAGCTCCGCTGGCGCGTCGGCCGTATTCCCTTTGTGAAAGCGATTTGTCTCGCCAATCAATTGCCGCGAGGGCCTCGAAAAGAGTCATGAGCGGAATGTTCGTCGCGCCGACAAAGCCAACGAGTTCATCAAGTTCGCGCACAGATTCGCCGTTCACTGGGTGAACGAAGAGGGGATCCTCGGGCTCGAAGACGTCTTCAAGGTCACGAAGTATCCCACTCAACGAAGTCCGGCAAGGCCATCCTTGATGCCGGCGTAGCTGCCGGTGGATACCTGCGGCCGTCGCTGCAGCCACGACCTCAAAAGTCAGAGCGGCAGACTCAAATGGTGTCTCCCTGGGTTCGAATACTCCAGACGTACGACGACTGGCGAGGTCAACGACCTGTCCAACCGCAGAAAGGACAGCTGCAAGCTCAGAGTTACCTCTCACGACGGGAGCAAGCGACGTGACAACGCAAGATCGCTAGCCGTGAGACTAACGATTGGTCGGCGGAGGAATACTTGGTTATGAATTGTTGGAAACCTTCCCGTCAGCCAATCGCGCAGGAACACACCTAAATAGTCCCGCGCGCGATCTGCATCGCAGACCGCTTCCAGTTGAGCCAAGACCTCTGAGATCGACACCATCGTTGGCGACCATTGGCGGTCCACCCTAAAGCCCGCTTGAGTAACGATTTCGGAGTGTAGCTCGTATTCGATGTATTTTCGCATCGTAAATTTGGCGTAGGGAAGAGCGGCAAGTAGACGTGCGCTGACGACCTCTGGATGCACCTGATATTTCTGCGCAATCGCCTCGATGGGCCCCTCGACGGCGATGCGAGATCTAATCCGTCCTGCATAGTCAAGCGCCGGAGAGATCAACAGTGAGTATTCATAGTCCAGTTGATCGTCCGACAAAGCGAATGGCAGCTTGGGCATCCATGCCGCAGGAACTCCGACAAATCTCCGCAATGAATCGTTGACGGAATTGGACACGAGAAGGAGCTGTCGCACCCGAGTTTCCACCATGCCTTCGACTACAAGGCGTTCCGTCTCATTCTCAACGTCGAGCCTCATGGCAAGGATCGCTCTCTGGACGAGATCAGTCCTCGGAGACGAAGAGAGGAAGCTTGACGAGGTAATGGATCGAGTCTCCTTCTTCCTCTTTTGACCGACAGCCACGGCAGCTAGTTGGGCCAATTGGGGATCATCCGCTAGTGCTTTCGAGAACGGCAATTTACCCAGGTAGCCGGCCGCCAACGTCAACTTCGGGTTGGTAGACGCGAGAACCGCGCTTGCCAGGCGGCTGTTCAATACGGCCAAATGCGACATGGGGTCACCGTCTGTGACGAGAATGCCGGGGCCAGCGGCCATGAATACAGCCTCAGAACGCTTGAGACGTACGTTCAGTCCGCGCGTGCCGGTGTCGGACCACACTAATTGGGCGGAACGAGCGAACTGAGGGTTTCTTAGTGCGGAACCACTTTGGGATCTGATTCTGGACCCATCTATTCCCCAATTGACCATGTAGTAGTTCAAACCCCACCATTTGCAATAGCCCCCTCCCTTGCTCGCAGGAACCCATCCTTCTTGGCCGGCCGGCACTTCCCATGCAAACCGCACCAGGGTGCTGTTGTCTCCTGTCGAGGTGCCCTGCATCGGCCGGCCGTGGGCCGAATAGATTGAGGAACTCTGTACATCGAGTAGGCCATTGAATTCATGGGAGCGTCCGCCACGATCACGAGTCTCACCAGGATGCAACTTCACTGCGCCATCACGATCGCCACGAAGCGCGGCGATCTTCTCGGCGCGCTTGAATAAGTCCAGGCTTAGCTCCGGCCGTCTCCAATGACCGGTCGTCGATTGCTGAACCGCGCGAAGTATTGTCAAGTGAACGCGAGTCTTATCTCCGCTGATCGCACGGAATGCTTGAGAGCCAAGGTTCACTGAATCTTCAACAATGCACCGCTTCATTACCTCGTGCCTAAGCTGCGAAAATAGACTTAGATGAACGATCGTAGCCTGATGAACCAGACCGATGACGTCGCCGTACTGAGTGTTTTCGCTTAGCGCCAATACGAACGCGGCACATAGATCAGTTCCCGCGCTCGGCCACCAATTCGCCAGGTTGATTCGCATTTCCTCGCCCATCAACCTGCGGCCCAGAAACGGCGGATTTGTCAAAATAATGAGCCGCTGACCTGAACGCCGTGTAGTTAACTTGATTAACAATTCGGGCTGCAGACTTCCGCCGGAAATTGAAGAATCGCCAAAGATACCCGTGGGTTTCGCTGCCACTTGCCCATCGAGGCGACTGGCCTCAATCCAGACCGCAATCGAAGCCAATTGAGCGAGCTCCTCGTCCAGGTCATAGCCGCGCAATCGACCGACAGCGATCGCGGAAGCACTTTCTCTAAAGTGGGCTCCCAGCTGGATGTTCAGCAGCACAATCCGGCGAAGTGCAGCTAGGAGAAAGTTCCCTCCCCCAACCGCTGGATCCAAGATCACGTCTATATCGCGGGCGTCCGGGAGGCACCCCTCCACGAGCCAGTCGACCATGTACTTGTCGGTGAGGAATTGCGTTACCGCTAGCGTTCCCTCCAAGTCGAACTTTGAGCCTTCCAGATGCGCTTCACGGCTCGCTGCGTTCCTCTTAGCTCGCCCAAAATTCTGATACATATCGCCGAGGAACTCAGGCGGCACGGAGTCCCCCCGGCCGAAAAGTTCGCCGAGAAGGCGCCGACCTTCGCTGGACTTCGAGAGAACTGCTATGCCGAGTCTTGCGCGTGCCGCAACTTCTGGAAAGACAGATCCGAGGGTATCTATTCGACCGTTCCAATGGGCAATTCGATCAACTGTGGGATCAAAGGTCATGGCAGCCGAAAACAACGATGTCACACATTGCGAATCACCACCGAAGTAGGCGTGGAGCTGCCAGGCAAGCTCCAAGTCCCCGATCCTGACGGTTTCGGCATTCTTCGCCTGTAGGTCCGGGTACTCAACTTCGCTGAAAGACTCTCCCTGCAGCTCAATTCTCAATTTGCACCTCAAAATCTCATGTTGATCATTGGCGGAGTCTATGACGGACTGCCGACGTCTTCCCCCCGCCAGCCAGTGGCAGCGACACTCTCGACCAGGATGCTTATCGAGACGGCACTTCTGAGGTTCGTTGCAGCATTCGCCTCAACGGTTCACTGGGCCACAGTTCACTGGGCCGCCAAGCACATCAACACAGTCTCCCTCACAATCGGACTCTTTCCTCGCCACCAGCGCATGGACCCGGCAGCTAGACACAGCTCGATCGGACCCCAAAATGACTCGTAAGGAAACAAACGATTCCATTCTGTGTGGTCATACTTCACATAGAATTCAGCATCGGCGGCTGGGCGTGGGTAACCAACGAGCTCAACATCGGCACTCGCGTACCTTCGCCACGCTATCGTCTTGGTCGGCTACCGCCGATGCTCACCGGCGGCTGCAGGCGATTTGAACACCACCCTGCGCAGGGTCGTGCCCACACTCTTCCTTGTTCTCGATCCGGCCTTCAGACTCTCCGTCTAGGTGCAATGGCCGGGCAGCACGCGCGCCACCCTCTGCTGGGAGCCGGAACCCTGTCCTCTGAGACGGGCGATCAGCCGCAGTCTCGCGCCGGCGCCGCCCTCTCAAGAGCTCCAGGTCCGAGCCCCAAGCTCATCAGCTCCCGAATCGGAGATGACATTGCTAGCACTGACGGCACTCTCAGATACCGGAGGTCCTCACAGTGCGCGATATGCCGGACGAGGTGCCGCGCCACATCAAGATCCGCGCGGCCTCACAGTCCATCAGGCTTTTCGAGATTCAGTTCAGACTCGGGATCGCACTCAATATCGCAATCTGCTCGACGACGACAATCTAACGCTGAAAAGTCAACTGTCCACGCGGTTCGACACGCGACCCGCGGTCTTCACGTTCCTTCGAGCGGACTGACCTGATTCATCTCCGTAATGGGCTCAAGCCATGCACCGGCGTTAGTGTCTAATCTAGGATGACCGTTGCAAGGGGGCGCATTGTCTTTTCAAACACCTGTGACCATTGAAGATGTGCTCTCGCGGATTCACCAGAAGCAATACCTCCTTCCCGCGATTCAACGTGAGTTCGTTTGGAAGCAAGACCAAGTCCTTGCGCTCGTCGATAGCCTGATGAGGAAGTACCCGATTGGGTCGTTCCTCCTTTGGGACGTTAACGCGCTTTCCGCGCAAGACTACGTGTTTTATGACTTCATAACGGACTACCACGAGCAGAGGGCGCCCTTCGCGACGAAGGCCGCAGTACCCGCTTCGCATGGAGTGACAGCGGTGCTTGACGGACAACAGCGCCTGACTGCGCTCAACATCGCTGTCTACGGATCGCATGCGGAGAAGAAGAAACGAGCCTGGTCGTCAAGCCCAGACGCATTTCCAAGAAAGCGCGTCTATCTGAATCTTGCCGAAAGCCCGGATCACGAGGAGTTGGGCTTCGAATTCGATCTTCGTTTTCTGACTGACGCCGAGGCAGTGCGCGGTGAAGACGGGGTCGATAGGTGGTTTGCGCTGAGAGATGCTCTCGACCTCGCCGACGCTGGTCCGGCTATCATTGCGGTGCTCGCGCGCAGAAATGTTCCCGTGGACGGCGGCTTTGAACGTCTCTATCGACTCTATGAAGCTCTTCGTGTCACGAAGCCGATCAACTGGTATCTCGAGTCAAGCCAGGACTCCAACAAGGTCCTCGACATCTTCGTACGGGTAAACAGCGGCGGCACCACGCTGTCTTATTCCGATCTCCTGCTCTCCATGGCGACCAATCAGTGGGAAACTCGTGACGCTCGCGAAGACGTGCGCGAGCTCGTGCAGGAGGTAAACCTGGGTGGTTCTCGCGACTTCAATTTCTCCCGCGATGCGATCTTGAAGACAGCACTCATGATTTCGGGCCTAAGCGTCGCTTTCCGCGTTTCGAACTTCACCCGAAAGAATATGGCCACAGTTGAAGCCGAGTGGCCAATCATTCAAACGGCTACGCTGAACGCCGCCATTCTCCTTCGACAGTTCGGCTACAGCGCCCGCACGATCTCAGCAGACAGCGTCATGATCGTGCTCGCCTACTATCTTGCCAAGAACTCATTTGGATCGCATTACCTCGAGTCGACTGCGACGGCAAGAGACCGACTTCTCGTCAGGAACTGGTTGGCACGATCATTGCTCAAGCCAGGCATATGGGGTTCTGGTCTCGATACACTTCTGACGCGCATTCGCTCGGCGATCGATGAGAACCCTCTCGGGACCTTCCCTGTCAAAGAGATCGAACGCGAGATGGCAGCAATGGGCAAGAGCATCACCTTCGAGCAATCCGACCTTGACGACGTATTAGACACTAAATACGGATCGGGACGAGCGTTCGCAGCCTTATCTCTCCTCTACCCGGGCCTCGACTTTACTAAAGAATTCCACCAGGACCATATCTACCCGAAGTCGCGATTCACGGACCGCAAACTGGTTGATGCAGGCGTCTCGATGGAGCTGATCGACGACTACCAGTCGAGATTCAATCTCCTTCCCAATCTTCAGCTCCTGAGCGGCGTGGTGAACGTGGAAAAACTTGACTCTCTGCCAGAAGACTGGGTCAGGCGAGCCTTCCCCAGCTCGGATCAGCGAAGAACCTACTTGACTGATAACGACCTCGACGGACTGTCGCTGAGCTTGCCAGATTTTGTCGAGACCTACACGGTCCGCAGAGAACGAATGCGAGAGCGGCTGCTGGCTGTTCTCGGTAGCTAGGTTTACCGGTTGGCTTCCCTTCACGAGGAGCGCGAGCAGATCGCAGTTAGTCGTCGTGGGGATACTCCGGATCGGCTGTCTTCAAGGCAGGTACGGGCCGAGAACGCGGGCCGTGGTGAGCACGAGCTTGCGATCGATGTACTCGTAGGCCGGCATCAGCTCGGTCGCGCCGCTGCTGGTGTGGATCACGCCGGCTGCGTCGAAGATGGCGATCGGCTCAGGGCCGCGCAGCAGCGCCCAGAACGGCTGGAAGAAGTGGATGCTGCGACCTGTCGCCACCAGCTGCTCGTTCACCGCCAGCACGTAGGCGTCGCGGGCCGCGATCGCGGTGGGGAACGGCCGGAAGTAGGCGCAGTCGGGGTCGTCGTCGGGATTCATCGGCGCCGGCACCGCGTACCAGTCGTTCCGGTCGTCGACCGCGGCGGCGAGCGCGCTGGCGATCACCCGGTCGGTGAGCGAGCGTGGCGTGGTGACCGGGGTGGCCTTGGGGATGCCGAGCCCAGACGCCACCTCGATGCGCTTCACGGTCTCGTGCGGGCTCACGGCCGCCATCATCTCGATCCAGCTGATGCGGTTCACCACCCCGTTGACCAGGAACTTGCAGCCGCTCACGAGATCCCACTGGATGCTCATGCTGTCCTGCTCGTCGTGCACCATGACCAGGCGCCCCTCACCGGGCACCTCCCGGCCCGAGATGCGCAGGTGCGGATGCCGCCGCACCAGTTCGCTGGCGATCCACCACAGCTGCGCGGTGAGGAACCGGTCGGCGGGCGGGTTGTACTCCTCGTAGCCGTCTCCCCCGCCCTCGCCGTCGTCGTCGTGGGTCACGAAGTTGTTGCCGGAATCGTTGGATGCCGCGTCGCTCATGCTGGTTACTCCTCGGTGGTCGTGGTCAGGGGTGCGGCGGCAGCGGTTGGTGCTGCTGCCGCGTGATCGGTCGCGCTCAGCCGCGTGATGGCCTCCCGGAGAAACCGCTTCGGTGCCGCCGCGGGAAGGACCGCAATGACGTCGGCGATCGCCCGCTTGATCGGCACGGCTCGGTGCCGGGCCGCGTACAGCGCGGCGACCGAGGGGGTGCGGCTCTCCGCCTGCGCGCAGTGCAGCAACACTGTGTGGCCCTCGGCCCGCAGCGCGGCGAGGGCGTTCACGGTGTCGAGAAGCACGACGTCGAGATTGGGGTTCTGCGCGGGGTCGTCCTTGTCGATCAGGCGCACCTCGAGGCGGTGACGGATGCGCGCGGGCACCTGCTCGGTGCCGACCCGGCAGAGCGAAACGACCGCGTCGATGTCGTCGGGCAGGGTGTCGAGGGCTCCCGCGGCGCCGAGCCAGATGTGGTCGTCGTGCGGGTGGCGCACGAGGGTCGACACGTCGCCGAGGTAGGCGTAGTCGTGGCGTTGGGCCGCCGCGTCGGCGATGGCGTGCTGGTCGCCGCTGGCTCGAGCGCCGAGGCGCACCAGGTCCTGGACGTCCAGGCCGGGCCAGCCGTGCACGATCCGTCGCCAGGGGGCGGGAACCGCGGAGGCACCCCAGCGTGCGCCGAGCAGCCCGCCGGCGATGGCCGCCACGGTGTCGGTGTCACGTCCGCCCCGCACCGCAGTTTCCAGGGCAAGGCGGAGGTGTGTCGCATCCGTCGCCTCGGTGTGACTGATGGCCGACCAGGCACCCTGCAGCGCCTCGACGACCCAGCCGTTGCGGGCGAAGTGAGACGGGAGGCTGGTTTCGGCCACCGCGAACCGGGATTCCCACAGGCCTCGCCGGTCGGCGGGCAGCGCGGGTAGGCCGACCCGCACGTCGAGGTCGCCCTCGAGCACCGCGTGCCGAATGGCGAGGCACCAGAGCACGCAGGCGTCGCCGGCATCCGTCTCGTAGTGGGTGAGGTCGCTGACCAGGCGGGCCGCCTCGGCGAGCGCCGCCGGGTCGTCGAGATAGGCGAGCGCGACCGGGGCTGTGCGCATGAGCGAGCCGTTGCCGGCGCTGCGCCCGTTGCGGTCGTGGTGGGCCTTCGCCACCACACGCACCGCGGATGCCGTGGGCTCGGTCCTCGAGAGCACCGCCCGCAGCTGGATCCCCACGTCGGGCGCGGTTCGGGCCCAGCCGACCCACTGGGCGACGATGCCGTCGAGCACGGCCTCGTCGCGGAGGTCGAGTCCCGCGGCGGCGGCCCGGGCGAGGGGAACGGCCATGGAGGTGTCGTCGGTCCACTCGCCGGGGGCCCAGCCGAAACCGGTGCCGCCCTTCATCGACACCGGGGTGTCGGCGTGCAGCGGCGGCCCGAATTCGTAGCCGGCGCCGAGCGCGTCGCCGCAGGCCATACCGAGGAGCACGCCGGCGGCGCGGTCCTTCTGGGCGGTCGTGAGCTTCATGTTGTCTCCTTGATTCACGTTCTATTCGATCAAACTTGATCTATTCCCAACATAGATCAAACCTGCGACAATTACCTAGTGACCGCCCATCGAGACAGTGCAGACAAGCTCCTGACCGACTATCCGCGACCATCGGTGGCCGTGGATACCGCGGTACTCACGGTGAAGGACGGAGCGCTCTGCGTGGCGCTCGTGCAGAACAAGACCGGCTGGCGGCTGCCCGGAACCTTCGTGCACGAGCGGGAGACCCTGGCCGAGGCCGTGCTCCGGTCCCTGCGCGACAAGGCCCACATTGAGGGGCTGCGCCCGCGCCAGTTGCACGTGTTCGACGACCCCGACCGGGATGACCGGGGCTGGGTGATGTCGGTGGCGCACCTCGTGGTGGTGCCGGAGGCATCCGTCGCCCAGGTCGAGCTGACGCCCGTGACGGAGGTGCACGGCACGGTCTACGACCACGCACGGATCATCGAGCTCGCCGTGGAGACCCTGCGCGCCTCGTATCGCGCGTTCGCCGATCCCGAGGGTCTGCTCGGGCCGAAGTTCACGCTGCTCGAGCTGCTGCGGCTGCACTCGGCGATCGCGGGCGAGGCGCTCGGGAAGGACACGTTCCGCCGGCACATGCTGGGGCAGCTGGTGGAGACGGATGCCTACCAGCAGGGCGTCGTCGGCAAGCCGGCGAAGGTGTTTCGCCGCAAACCATCCCGCCTGCACTCAACGGGCCCTCGAGAGTAGCTTCACCATTCGAACCGCGAACCCACCCAGTGCAAACACGATCGAGAATGTCAGGAGGTATTGGGTGACCACAGCCATGCTTTCCAGCGTGCCCGCGGTCACTGTTGGATTTCCGGTTCCAAACTTCCACAGGGCGAAGCTGCCACCAGCCACCACAGCGGTGAAGACGAGAGCGAGCACGAACAACTTCAGGCCGTTGCCCCGCAGAAGCTGCACAATGCCATCCAGAATGAATGAGGCCATGAACGGCGTAGCAACTGAGCCGACGACAATCCCTGAATAGGCCACAACCAGCGCGCCGATGTTGAAAAGTAGATCTTCTGAACTCACGCTTCAGTCCCCCAACTGTTTGACTCCACTTCAGTTTCAAGCGTAAGTGTGCCGAGTCCGCAAAAGAGGTGCTTAATCGGGCACTCTGTCCCCAGTGGGGGTGTCGATGCGGTGACCTCAGGGCGCTCTGCGCTCGACGTGTGCGTCAGCTCCCGGCCCCGCTGCGGTGGGGTGTCCCACATCGATTTGCGTCGAACGGCCTCAATCTGATGCTGGTCAGCTGTCCTGGAAGAACGCGACTCGCTGGGCACGGAGTGTGTTGGCGTGGCGGGTGAGATGGGGTATCAGAAAGACATCTATCGTGACCCCAATCCCGATGGGCACGAACAGGACGAGTTGGATGCCTTGCCAATACGGATTCGAGAGGGATATGCCGGTGAGAATCCACGCCCCGATCGTCGAGAAGAGCATCAAGAACCCTGTCTTGTCACGATCCAGATAGAAATGGTGAGCGCCCACTCCACCAAGGAAGAACCAGAACAGGTACGCGGTGCCCATGCGGAAGTATTGCGGAGTTTCCAGCTGAGCCGCACGGTTCGTGTGTGCGGTCCATTCCTCACCATTCCACCAACGATCCAGTGCCGGGTCTTCCGGATCCCGATACATTCCGGCTGGTGGATTCACTTCCTGCGGCATCGCTCCCCCAAATTATTTTGACGTCATGATATCCACCACGAGTGTCGGCTAAACGACGACTCAGAAACCAACAAAATCGGGTGGCTAGGAGCGTCCATTCCGTTCCGTGGACTTATCGGTGGAAGCAAGCCGGTCACACTTTCGACGCTGGAGTAGCATTCGGCCGCGGCACGCGAATCGCAGGCGCGACCTGTGGAAACATGACGCGGTTCGTAGAGGGCCGGGCAGGCTGACGGCATTGACGAATGGTGTCATTAATGGGACCATTTTTGCATGACGTCCGTGGAAAGACTGATTGAAGGAATGCGGTTAAACCCGTACAACGTCGACTTCTCCGACCTGGTCAAAGTGTGTGAGCGTCTCTTCGGTTCCGCGCGCCAGAGCGGCACCAGTCACGTCATTTTCAAGACGCCATGGCTCGGCGACCCCCGAGTCAACATCCAAAACGACCATGGCAAGGCCAAGGCCTACCAAGTACGCCAGGTCCTGCAGGCAATTGACCTTCTGGAAGGAGACTCTAAATGACAGACGTCAGCCATTACACGTACCGGGTGACTTGGTCCGGTGACGACAATGAGTACGTCGGACTGGTCGCCGAATACCCGTCGCTGTCCTGGCTGGCCGCCGAGCAAGTGGATGCACTCGTGGGCATCCGGAATCTTGTCGCGGATGTCGTGACGGACCTGAAAGTGGCCGGCGAGCATGTGCCGGTACCCCTCGCCGACCGGGTGTACAGCGGTGAGTTCAAACTACGTATTCCCCCGGAACTGCATCGGGCGCTCGCTCTCGAAGCCGCCGAAGAGAAGGTCAGCCTCAACCGGCTGCTGAGTTCACGGTTGGCCGCTCAGTCCGGTCGGGCCCAGGGAGAGCAATGAACGGCGCCGATGGTAGCGGCGACCTCGCGAGTGACTGGGTCGACGTCACGGTGGAGTTCCGTGGGACCGAGCTCTCCATCCCCGAGCGATCACCCGCGCGCGAGCTAGATCTCGCGTGACTGAATCGTCTTCATGACTCACATCTCATAGTTGATCACCCGCTCGTAAGAGAGGAAGTCGAGAACCGCTGCGAGGACATCAAGCGGTGTCAGACCCACCCCCTACAATCGGGGGCAGCGCTTCGACCTGACCCGGCGGCTGTCCGGGTCGCCGTGACATGTCGCCGCACGAAGGGGAATCCGTGGACCAGATTGGCTCTGAGACCGAAACCGACGGCGCTGCCGCTCCGGCCGTGACCGCAGGTGCCCCGGCTGCCGCAGCCGCGGCATCCGCCCGCATCGGGATCAGCTCGGTGCCGTTCCTCTCCTATGCAATGGCGCACTGCCGGGTTCCGGTCGTCGACGAGATCGTGATCGAGAACCTCGGCGGCGAGCAGCGCGCGGCGACCCTCGAGGTCGAGGTCACGAGCGCGGCCGGGTCGCTCGGCGCCCCCCGGGTCGTCATCGTCGACCTCGGCGCGGGGCAGAGCACCACCCTCCGCACCGTGGAGCTCGTGCTCGACCCGGCGCTCATGCTCGCCGTGGAGGAGCAGCGACCGGGCTCGATCCGCGCCACCCTGCGCGACGCCGCAGGCACCCTGCTCGCCGAGACGAGCGCGGCGGTGCAGATCCTCGCGTCCAGCCAGTGGATCGCCACTCCCCTGCACCTCGGCCTCGAACTCCTCGCCGCCCACGTGCAGCCCAACGCCGCCGCCATCGCGCCGCTGCTCGTCGAGGCGAGCGACCTGCTGCAGCAGCGCACCGGCGACTCCGCGCTCAGCGGCTACCAGTCCGAGAGCCCCGAGCGGGTCGACGCCGTGGTCGAGGCGATCTACGACGCGATGGCCGCCCGGGACATCCGCTACGCGATGCCGCCGGCGAGCTGGGGCACAACCGGGCAGAAGGTGCGCACGCCCGCCGAGGTGCTCGAGGGCCGGCTCGGCACCTGCCTCGACACCACCGTCACTCTCGCCGCCGCCCTCGAACAGGCCGGCCTCAATTCCACGCTCTGGCTGCTCGAGGGGCACATCTTCCTCGGCTACTGGCGGGTCGATTCGGCGCTCGGCGCCGTCGCCCACACGGATGTCGCCGACATCGTCAACATCGTCGACCTCGGTTCGATCGGGCTCGTTGAAACGACGGGTGTCACGGGCGGGTCTGCGTCGATGCCGTTCGCGGAGGCGCGGCGGAGCCCGCACACGCAGTACCTCGCCGCGGGACTGGAGAAGTTCCTGGGCGTGACCGACGTGCGCACCGCCCGGCAGTCACGGATCTGGCCGCTGCCGAGCCGCTCGGTCGGGCCCGACGGCGCGGTCACCGTGACGGTGTACCAGGCGGGGGCCGGTCCGGTCATCGCTCCGTATTATGCGCGGGATGGGTCGGCGGTTGCTTCGAACGCTCCCGAAGCGACCCCGGTGCCGCCGCGGGTCACCCAGTGGAAGAACGCGCTGCTCGACCTGAGCCTGCGCAACAAGCTGATCAACTACACCGACCGGTCCGGCTACCCGCTCTTCGTGCCGGGGCCGGCCGTCGCCCGCCTCGAGGACGCCATCAACGCCGGCACGCCGATCACCCTCGTGCCGGCCGACGCGGTGCCGAACGTGGATCGGGCCAGGGGCATCCGCTTCGGGAAGGACCTGCCCGAGCAGACCCGCGAACTGATGCTCGCCGACAAGAAGGGCGCGTTCGTGGATATCACGGAGGCGTCGTACACGAGCAAGCTGCGCTACCTCGCCAACAAGGCCCGCACAATCGTGGAGGAGACCGGCGCCAACAACCTCTACCTGACGTTCGGGATGCTGCACTGGCGGTTCAACGACCGCGAGCTGCGGTCGCCGCTCGTGCTGATCCCGGTGAACATGACGAGCGCGAGCCGCGGCTCCTCGTACCGGCTGACGATCGACGAGGCCGGGGCGTCCACGCCGAACTACTGCCTGCTCGAGAAGCTGCGGGCGAGCTTCGGGCTCGAGATCGCCGGGCTCGCGACCCCCGGGGAGGACGCCTCGGGCATCGACCTCGGCGCCGCGTTCACCGCGGTGCGCGAGGCGATCGCGGCGGCCGGGCTGCCGTTCCGGGTCGAGGAGACCGTGGAGCTGTCCATTCTGCAGTTCGCGAAGTTCCGGCTCTGGAAGGACCTCGACGAAAACTGGGAGGCCCTGTCGCAGAACAGTCTCGTCGCGCACCTGATCAACACGCCACTGGATGCCTATGCCGACCCGGTCGCCGCGGCCGGCGCCGGCGGGGGTGGGGCGTGGAGCCTGGCCCAGCCGGCCGAGTCTCCGGTCTCGCCCACCTCGAGCGTTCCGCCCATCGACCTCGACGCGCTCGGCGGTTCCGTCCCGGTGCCGGCGGACTCCTCCCAGCTCGAGGCCGTCGCCGAAGCCACGGCCGGCCGCACCTTCGTGCTCGAAGGCCCACCCGGAACCGGCAAGTCGCAGACCATCACCAACCTGCTCGCCCGCGCCCTCGCCGACGGCAAACGCGTGCTCTTCGTCGCCGAGAAGCGCGCCGCCCTCGACGTCGTGAAGAAACGCCTCGAGAGCGTCGGACTCGGCGACTTCTCCCTCGACCTGCACGACAAGGCCGCCCGGCCCGCCGCCGTGCGCGCCCAGATCAAGGCGGCCCTCGAGCTGCGCATCGACCCCGACCTCGCCGCCCTCGCCGCGAACCGCGAGGCCGCCGCCGCTAGCCGCGGCACCCTCGCCCGCTACGCCGACCGGCTGCACGAGGCCAACGCGGCCGGCCTGTCGCTCTACTCCGCCCGCACCCACGCCCTCGCAGCGGATGCCTCGGTCGAGCCGCTCGCCATCCCCGGCCCGCTCGTGGGCGGTTCCCCCGCCCCCGTGTTCGACGAGCTGCGGCACGTGCTGCGGCAGCTGCCCGAGGTGTCCGACCTGGCCCGGCCCAGCGCCGCGCACCCCTGGGGCTTCGTCGACGAACGGCTCGGGCGCGGCGCCGGTGCGGGATCGGCGTCGGCCGAGTCCGCCGCCGAGGCCGTGCGTGCCGCCCGCGCGGTCGGCACGGTGTCCGTTAGCACGGCGCACGCAGGTACGGCCTCCACCGGGACCTCCGACGCCGGTGCCGGTGTCGGTACTGCCGCGCCCCTGGCCGCAGGCTCATCTCCGTCGACCGCCATCGCGATCGCGCTGCGCACGGCCGCGATCCACGCCGCCGGGCGCTCCTTCGACGACGCCCTCGTTGCCGCGCAGACCGCCGGCTTCGACCTCGACACCCTGAACCGGATGCCCTCGGCCGCCCTCGCCGGGGAATGGCGCGACCTCGCCGCCGCACCCCGGCACCCCGTCAGCGCGGTCGACACCCTGCACACCCCCGAGTGGCGCGCGTTCATCGCCGGCCTCGAGAAGCACCTCGCGGCGCTGCGGGCGTCACGTCCGGACTGGCTGACCCGGGTGGCGCCGACCGTGCTCTCGCGGGACGTGCCCGGGATCCACGCGGCGGCCCTCGCCGCGGATGCCGCCGGGTTCTTCGGCCGCAAAGCCAAGCGCCGCGCGGTGCTCGCGCAGGTCGCCGATGCGCTCACCGGCGACGCGGCATCCGTGCCGGAGAAGGCCGTGCCGCTCAAGACGCTCTCGACGCTGACCGCGGCCCTCGCCGCCGCGCACGCCGAGGCGCAGGGGCTGCGCGACGCCGCGCTCACCCTGCCGGTGCCGCTCGTCGACGCGCGGTGGAACCCGTTCGTCGCGGCCGACGCCGAGGACCTCGCGACCGGCCTGGCCTGGCTCGGCTGGCTCGGCGACGCGCTCAACCGGCGCGCGCCCGCGGCCGCAGCAGAGGTACCCACCCACACCGCCGACCTGCGCGCCTACTACTCCTCGACCCCGCTCGGCGCCGGCCAGGAGCCGCTCACCGCCCTCGCCGCGGCCTGGCAGACCCTCGACACCGCCGCCGACGTGCAGCCCGCCGACCGCGCCCGCTGGGCCGGCGACCTCGGCTTCATCGCCCGCTGGTGGGCGACCCGGGCCGCGCGCACGGTCGAGTCCTCCCAGCCCGTCGTGCTCGAACGCTGGCTCGCCCTCGTGCGTCACCTCGAGCCGCTGCGGCGCCACGGGC
Organism: Cryobacterium sp. MDB1-18-1; assembly: GCF_004402735.1. Classification (NCBI taxonomy): domain Bacteria; kingdom Bacillati; phylum Actinomycetota; class Actinomycetes; order Micrococcales; family Microbacteriaceae; genus Cryobacterium; species Cryobacterium sp. MDB1-18-1. The sequence goes on from NZ_SOFR01000082.1 coordinate 63,386, forward strand.
TCACCGACGCCCGCGCCGCGCTGCTGGCCGGCAGCATCCCGGCCGAAGATGCCGCGCTCGCTTTCGACAAGGGCCTCGCCATCGCCTCGATCACCGAACGCGAGGACGCGACCACCCTCGGCGACTTCAACCTCATGGCGCACAGCAAGACGATCACCCGGTTCACGGCGAGCACCCGGGCGGTGCGCGGCGAACTCCCCCGGGCCATCCCGGCCGAGGTGCTCGGCCTGCGCCGCTTCGACACCAACCTCGCCGCGGGGCAGGTCGGCGGGCTGCGCCGCCAGCTCGACCGGCAGCGCGGCGGCATGAGCGTGCGCGCACTGCTCGAGAACTACGGCGACCTGATCACCCAGGTGATGCCGTGCACCCTGATGAGCCCGGAATCCGTCGCACGGTTCTTCCCCGCTCACGCGGCCCTGTTCGACATCGTCGTGTTCGACGAGGCCTCGCAGATCCGGGTGGCGGATGCGATCGGGGCGATGGGACGGGCGGCATCCGTGGTCGTGGTGGGCGACAGCAAGCAGATGCCGCCGACGAGCTTCGCCGAGACGAGCGCGAACATCGACGACGAGGGTGACGCCGGTTTCGACGGCGACGACGGGCTACTCGGCGCGGTCGCGGACGAGGAGTCGATCCTCACCGAGTGCGTGCAGGCGCGGGTGCCGAGCAAGTGGTTGTCCTGGCACTACCGCAGCCAGGACGAGTCACTGATCGCGTTCAGCAACCACTACTACTACGAGAGCCGGCTGTCGTCGTTCCCGGCGCCCGCGTCCAGCGCCATCGCCGACCACGGCGTCTCCCTCGTGCGCGTCGAGGGCCAGTTCGAGCGGTCCGGGCGCGGCACGGCGCTCCGCACCAACCCGGTCGAGGCCCGCGCGATCGTCGACGACATCGAGCGCCGCTTCCAGGCCTCGCCCGGGGTCTCCCCCTCGGTCGGCGTGATCACCTTCAACGCCCAGCAGCGCAACCTCATCGAGAACCTGCTCCGCGACAGCGACGACGAGCGCATCGCCCTCGCCCTGGACGAGATCGATGGCCTCTTCGTCAAGAACCTTGAGAATGTGCAGGGCGACGAGCGCGACAGCATCCTCTTCTCGATCGCATTCAGCGCCAACTATAAGGGTGTCGTGCCACTCAACTTCGGGCCGCTCTCCCGGGCGGGCGGCGAGCGCCGCCTCAACGTGGCGATCACCCGCGCGCGACGACAGGTGGTGCTCTATGCCAGCTTCGACCCGGCGGTGCTGCGCGCGCAGGACACCAGCTCAGTCGGCATCAAGCACCTCAAGGCCTACCTCGAGATGGCGGGCGCGGGCGCCGAGGCGCTGAGCACGGATGTCCGCCGCACGTCCACCGTGGACCGGCACCGCGACGACATCGCGGCCGCACTCCGCGCCGCGGGGCACGTCGTGCAGACCGACGTCGGGCTCTCCGACTTCCGGGTCGACCTCAGCCTCGCCTCGGCGACGGACCCAGGTCGGCCGCTCGTCGCCGTGCTGCTCGACGGGCCGAACTGGCGTGCGCGGCGCACGGTCTCCGACCGCGACGGCCTGCCCGTGGACGTGTTGCAGGGCATCATGCGCTGGCCGGGCGTCGAGCGGGTCTGGCTGCCCGAGTGGCTGCACCACCGCGACGAGACGGTCGCCCGGCTCGGGGCGGCGGTCGAGGCCGCGACTGAAGCTGCAGCCGCGGCCGACGTGGCCAGGGAGCTGGACCTCCCCGCGGACGTCAAGCCCGCAGCAACCATCACCGAAACGCGACGGGATGCACCCGAGGTACTCGTCGGATCCCGCACGATGTCCGCCCCGACCGTGCCGTTGGCCAACACCCGTGCGACCACGAGTTCCCTCGCGCTCGACTACGCCGAGTGGTCCCCCGGGCGTCTTGGCACGGTCGACGTGCTCGACGCCTTGCCGCGGACCGCGGCCGCAACGAAGGTGCAGGCCGCGATTCGTGCGGCGGTCACGGCCGAGGGTCCGATCCACAGCGCCCGGCTGACCAGGCTCGTCGCGGCGGCGTTCGGCCTCGACCGGGTGAACCAGGCTCGGGCGGCGTCGATCGTGCGGTGTGTGCCGGCGGACCTGCCGCTCGGCGCCGACGAGCCGTTCTACTGGCCCGAGTCGATGGACCCGACCGGTTGGCAGGGCGCCCGGCGCACCCCGCCCGACGTCACCCGATCCCTCGAGCATGTCTCACTCGCGGAGATCGCGAACGCGATGCGCCTCGCGGCCGAGGCCGCCGCCGGCATCGACGACACTGAGCTCAAGCGGGAGGCCCTCGCCTTCTTCGGCGGGCGGAGCACCCGCGGAACCGTCGGCATCCGTCTCGACGCGGCCCTGGCCCTCGCCCTGGACGCCGGTCGCCTCACCCGCACCCCCGCCGGCCTCCTCCGCCCCGGCTCCCACTAGCCGCCACGCTGGCATCCGCTCGCCCACTCGCCCACTCGACCACCCCGTGAGGTGTCGCAAATCGACCTTCCTAGTGCCCTCAAACGTCGATTTGCGACACCTCACGGCTACTGCGGGGCGGACTCGACGCGGTTGCGGCCGGCGCGTTTGGCCTCGTAAAGGGCCTTGTCGGCGCGGGCGAGCCAGTGTGCGGTGCGTTCGCCGGTGTTCCGCACGGCCAGGCCGATGCTCACGGTGCAGCGCAGGCCCGGGGCGACGTCGTCCCAGCGGAAGCCACTCACCGCATCGAGCAGGCGCTCGCAGGCCTTCGCGGCGTCGGCCGGGGTCGCGTCGCCGAACACCAGCAGGAATTCCTCGCCGCCGAGCCGTACCGCGAGGTCGCTGTCCCGGATGGCGTCCGTCAGGATCGTGCCCATCGCGGCCAGCACCCGGTCGCCCGTGGCGTGCCCGTGCGCGTCGTTCACCCGTTTGAAGTGGTCGAGGTCCACCATCGCCGCGCAGAGCGGCTGCGCGCGGTCGTGCGCCCGGCGCATCAGCGCGGGCAACTGCCGGTCGAGCGCTCGCCGGTTCGGCAACAGGGTGAGCGGGTCGGTGTGGGCCTGCTGGTCGAGCTTCTCCGCACGGATGCGCAGCACCTGTGCTTCGAGCTGCGACCGCTCCGTCTCGTGGCGGGCCTGTTCGATCTCGAGAGTGTTGATCAGCATCCGGGATTGCAGCCCCGCCGTCTGCCGAGTGAGGCGCAGGGTCAGCTCGTGCAGCTTTTCGGCGTGGTCGAGGGCGAACTTGAAGTGGCCGCGCTCCTTGTACATCTCCCCGAGCGCACGATGCAGCCGGGTGAGCCGCGCGGGATCGTCCTCGATGAAGGGATCGGCCAGCTGGGCGACCATCATCGCGGTCGCCTCGTCAATGCGTCCCTCTGCACGCAGGAGCTCGGCGAGCTGGGCGTCATTGTCGAGTTCGAGATTCCGGTAGCCGTTCGCCGCCGCGAGGCGCTTGGACAGCCCGACCTGTTCGCGCGCTTCGCCGTACCGGCGGAGCTCGATCAGGATGCTCACGAGGTTGGTGCGCGCGATCGTCTCCCAGAAGACGTGTCCCTGGCCCTGGGCGAGCGCCGCGCCCTGCTGCACATTGTCGAGTGCCTCTCGGAGGGCATCCGCCGGGTCGAGGCCCTGGGCGCTCTGGGTCTTGGCGAGCTCGAGGCAGGTGTCGCCGAGGTTGTTGAGTCCGGCGAATCTGGCCTCGGCGTCCTCGAGCAGCCGCGACAGGTCGAGCGCCTGGCGGCCCAGTTCGAGGGCGCGCTGCGCGTCGGCCATACCCACGTGCACCATCGAGGAGCGGCTGAGCGCCCAGAATTCGGCGAGCTTGCTGCCGCTCGCCCGCGCCGCGGAGAGCGCGCCGAGCACGTGGCGCAGCGCGGGTTCGTGCAGGCCGGACTCATGGAACGCGAGCGCCAGGGTGCAGTGCACCTGCGACTGCCGCAGCAGTTCGCCCGTGTCGACCAGGTATTCGAGGGCGAGCAGCCCGTGACGAACGGATGCCTCGACCTCGCCCAGCCGCAACCGGTGCAGTGCGAGCAGCTCGCGGGCCTGCGCGCACTCGGCGGGGGTGATCCCGAAGGTCGCGAGCACCTGTTCGGCCTGCGCCGCGCCGTCCAGGTGCCGGCCGTCGGCGCGCGAGAGTTCGCACGCGGCGAGGAGTGCCGCCGTCGAATACGGTGCGGGCGTCGGTGCGGGCGTCGGTGCGGTACTGCGAACGGGCGCTGCCGAAGATGCCCGCACCTCCGGTGCTGCCGCCTTCGAGTCCACCTTCAGCCCCCCGACTGTCTGTCGCTCTTTCGAACATAACAGGGCACCCGGCCCGATTCGGCCGGAAAAAAGCCCCAAAAAGGGCGAACCTATGATCCGCCCCTGTCCGTCCCCGCAGACGGATACCCAGCGCGGCCACGTAAGATCGGCGGATGACCGCAGCGACAGCATCCGTCCCCCTCGACCCCCGCATCACCCTGTTCGGCGCGGAGTGGTGCGGCGACTGCCGCCGCTCGAAGAAGGTGCTCGACGGACTCGAACTCGACTACGACTACGTCGACCTCGAGGCCGTCGCGGACGGCGCCGACCGCGCCCACGCGATCAGTGGACGTACCCGGATCCCCGTGATCGTGTTCCCCGACGCGAGCCACCTCGTCGAGCCGAGCGACGCCGACCTGCGCGCGAAACTCGCCCAGTTCTCCGTGGAGGCCTGAGCCATGCGCAGCCTCAAGGACTGGACATTTTCGATGTGCGGGATCGCCGGTTTCGTCTGCTGTGCGATCGCGCTCGGGGTTCTCTACTTCAACGCCGTGAACCACAACGCCTTCGTGAGCGTGGCGGTTCCGGTGGCGATCGTCGCCCTCGCCGCCGGCGGAATCGCCACCGCCAGGGCCCGCTGGCTCTGGACCAGCGGCCGAGGCAACCAGCGCCGCTGACGCCCGCCGGACCGGCGACAGCCACACCACCCACTCCACACTGACGCCCGGCGCCACCCGACCCGGCGTCACCCGCTCGGGGCCGTTTCCCCATCGCCGCTGCCGCGCTACGATGCCACGGAGACGGGGAGGCATCATGAGTGACACTGGCCAGGACAAGCGCATCGAACGCTTCGGGAGTGACGAGGACATTGCGAACGCCGAGGCGGCGAAGCGGCAGGACGCGAAGGATGCGCGGGTGCGACTGCTGCGCAGCAAGGCGGCCGTCGCCCGGTCGGAGGCCGATGCGATCGAGGCCATGCACCTCGACCCGGACACCCTCGAGGACCTCCTTGAGAGCTCCAGCCCGCTCGAGGCGCGCCGGTTGGAGAAGTCGGAGCACGCGATCAGCCAGCGGGTGACCAAGGCGAAGGCCGCGGCCGAGGCAGCCGAGTACGAATACGAGCAGGCCGTGCTCGAGCAGTACGACGACAGCAAGGGCTGACGCCGCACCGCAGGAGCCGGCCGTCATACGGTGTCGAGCAGCCCCTCGGCCTCGGCGACTATGCCCGCCGTCTTCAGGAAGCTGTCCGGATTGAGCGAGATCGAATCGATGCCCTCGCGCACCAGGAAGGCCGCGAAGTCCGGGTAGTTGCTCGGCGCCTGCCCGCAGATGCCGATCTTGATCCCGGCGGCGTGAGCCTTGCGAATGGCCTCGCTGATCATCCGCTTGACCGCTTCGTCACGTTCGTCGAAGAGGCCGGCGAGTTCGCCGGCGTCCCTGTCGACGCCGAGCACGAGCTGGGTGAGGTCGTTCGACCCGATCGAGAAGCCGTCGAACCGGGTCGCGAACTCCTCGGCGAGGATCACGTTCGCGGGGATCTCGCACATCATGTACACCTGCAGGCCGTTCTCGCCGCGGGTCAGCCCGTTCGCGGCCATCACCGCGAGCACCTTGTCGGCCTCGGCCACGGTGCGGCAGAACGGCACCATCACGATCACGTCGGTGAAGCCGATCTCCTCGCGCACCCGCTTGATCGCCCGGCATTCGAGCGCGAACCCCTCACGGTAGCGGTCGTCGTAGTAGCGGGAGGCGCCGCGGAAGCCGATCATCGGGTTCTCCTCGGTGTGCTCGAACGCTCCGCCACCGAGCAGGTGCGCGTACTCATTGGTCTTGAAGTCGCTCATCCGCACGATCACCGGGTCGGGGTAGTACGGCGCGGTGAGCTTCGCGATGCCGAGCGCGAGGGTCTGCACGAAGTACTCCTGCGGGTCGGCGAAGCCGCGGGTGCGTTCGTGGATGCGCCGGAGCGCGGCCCGGTCGGTGACCCGCTCCGGGTGCACGAGCGCCATCGGGTGGATGGTGATCAGGTTGTTGATGATGAACTCCATCCGGGCCAGGCCGACGCCCGCGGCCGGCAACCGCCACCATTCGAACGCGGCGGCGGGGCTCGCGATGTTCACCATCAGCTTCGTGCGCGTCGTCGGCACGGTGCCGAGGTCCACCTCCTCGGTCTCGAAGTCGAGGGTGCCTGCGTAGACGAAGCCCTCGTCGCCCTCTGCACAGGAGAGCGTGATCTCGGCGCCGTTGTGGATCAGGTCGGTTCCGGTGCCGGTGCCGACGACCGCTGGCACGCCGAGCTCCCTGCTGACGATCGCGGCATGACTGGTCGGCCCGCCGTGGTCGGTCACGATGCCCGATGCCCGGGTCATGATCGGAACCCAGTCGGGGTCGGTCATCTCGGTGACGAGGATCGCGCCGTCGATGAAGTTGTCGATGTCGGCCGGGTCGCGGATCACGCACGCGGTTCCGGTCGCGATGCTGTCACCGATCGCGACGCCGGAGACGATGAGGGGCCCGCTCTCGAGTAACCTGCTCACGGTGAAGACGGTGCCGCTCGCCTGCGATTGCACCGTCTCCGGCCGCGCCTGCACCATGTACAGCTCCTGGGTGACGCCGTCCCTGGCCCACTCCATGTCCATCGGCCGGCCGTAGTGGTCTTCGACGATCACGGCCCAGCGGGCGAGCTGCACGATCTCGGTGTCGCTCAGCACGAACGCGTTCCGCTCCCGCAGCGGAGTGTCGATCACCCGGGTACGGGCGCTGCCGCCGGCGGCGTAGACCATCTTGGTCGCCTTGGCGCCGAGGGTCTTCTCGATGATCGGGGTCAGCCCGGGGTCGGCGAGCAGCGCCTTGAACACGAGGTACTTGTCGGGGTCGACGGCGCCCTGCACCACGGTCTCGCCGAGTCCCCAGGCCGCGCTGATCACGGCGGCACCCGGGAACCCGGTGTCGGTGTCGATCGAGAACATCACCCCGGACCCGCCCAGGTCGGAGCGGATCATCCGCTGCACCCCGATCGAGAGTGCCACGTCGAGGTGGTCGAAGCCCTTGACTTCGCGGTAGCTGATCGCCCGGTCGGTGAACAGGCTCGCATAACAGCGGCGGCAGGCGGCGAGCAGGTCCCGCTCCCCCGTCACGTTCAGGAAGGTCTCCTGCTGCCCGGCGAAGCTCGCGTCCGGCAGGTCTTCCGCGGTCGCGCTGCTCCGCACCGCCACGGCGAGGTTCTGCTGCCCGGAGCGGGCAGACAGTTCCCGGTAGGCCGAGCGGATGCCCGCGGCCGTGTCCTCGGGGAATTCCCCGTTCAGGAACAACTCGCGCAGGCTCTCGCCCGTGACCCGCAGAGTCGCCTCGCCGGAGTGGTAGCTGTCGAGGGCCTGGCGCAGGGCCGACTCGATCCCGTTCTCCGTGATGAACGCGCGGTAGGCATCCGCCGTCGTCGCGAAACCGTCGGGCACCCGCACCCCCTGGCCGGCGAGCGAGCCGACCATTTCGCCGAGGGATGCGTTCTTCCCGCCGACCTGGGGGATGTCGGCGAGGCCGATCTCTTCGAACCAGACCACATGACGCTCTGACATGACAACTCCTGACGCGACCTCGAAAGCCGCGACCCGGCGTCTCGTGGCGCCGACGGCATCCGCTCTCGGCAACCTACTGCTAGGTCAGGGCAGCGGCTAGTGCCCCAGGTGTCGAGGGCGCAGGGGTGCGCCGGCGCCGGGTGTTCCTCGCGAATTCACCCGGACAGCACTCCCCGGTCCAGGGCCGACGGATTCTGGCCCTAGTCTGGGGGTTAGACAGATTCGATTCGTTGGATTCCAGCTACTGAGGGCACCTGTTCCAGGTGCGGTACCCGTCTGCCCCGGTGGCTGGAGAGGTGCATTCCCGGCACACTTCCGCCAGCGAGCGTAACCCGGATGGAGCTCCGGGGACCGCCGCGTGCGACGGCCCTGCCCCGGCTCCGCAGTCGCGGACCCGGGCTGACGGGAACAAAGGGAATCACCATGACCGCATTCGACCAGACACCCACCGAAACCAGTACCACCACGCCGGCCCGAAAGTGGCTGCCCGTCCTCCTGGTCGCGATCGCCCTCGCGGCGGTCGGCACGGTCGGCGCCACCACCACCGGGGCCAGCTCCGCCTCCGCCGCCGTCCCGGTCGGCTCCGTGCGCGCGCCCGTCTCGCTCGGCCTCGCCGGCACCTTCGCGATCCTCTCCAAGACGGGCGTGACGGATGTCTACGCCTCGGCAATCACGGGAAGCGTCGGGGCGAGCCCCATCACCGGTGCCGCCATCCACCTGAGCTGCCCCGAGGTGACCGGCCTGATCTACTCCGTGGATGCCGCGGGCCCCGCCTGCGAGATCACCGCCCCGAGCCTGCTCACGACCGCCGTCGGCGACATGGGCACCGCGTACACCGATGCCGCCGGTCGCACCCTGCCGGATGCGATCGACCTCGGCGCCGGCGAGATCGGAGGCCTCACCCTGGCTCCCGGGCTCTACAAGTGGAACACCGGCGTGACGATTACGAGTGACGTCACCCTCAACGGCGGCCCCACTGACGTGTTCATCTTCCAGATCTCGGGCAACATCACCCAGGCATCCGCCACCCGGGTCACCCTCACCGGCGGCGCGCTCGCGAAGAACGTCTTCTGGCAGGCCGCCGGGTCCGTCGCGGTCGGCACGACCGCGCACTTCGAGGGCACCGTCCTCGGCAAGTCCCTCGTCGCCCTGAAGACCGGCGCGACGGTCGACGGTCGCCTGCTGTCGCAGACCGCGGTCACCCTGCAGAAGAACACGGTCACCGAGCCCGCCCTGTAGATCGGACGCTGCGGCATCCGCCGCGGTGAGCCTACGGGTCTGCACACCGAGAAAGGCCCGTACAACAGGAAAGGCCCGGAGCGGCGATTTCGCCGTTCCGGGCCTTTCTGGCGTGCCGGCGTGCGGTGCCGGCGCTTGTTCATGCAGTTGTTACATGCGCTTGAAGATCGCGACGGGGATCGACTGGTGCACGATCTGGGTGACGGTCGCGCCGCCGCCGGCCGTGGCCTCACCGGCGATCGTCATCGCGAAGTCGAGGGTCAGGCCGTAGGTGTCCGGCGTCAGCACGCCGATCGAGTTGGACTCGAGCTGGAAGCCGCCCTTCGGCGAGGTGACGAGCAGCCCGCCGGGGCCCGTGAGTGCCTCGGGGTCGAGCGTTGCGGCGATCGGGTTCACGTTGAGCACGAACGGCGTCGTGCTCGCGCCACTCGCCGTGGTCGTCGTTGCGGTGACCGTGACGTTGGACATGTAGACGTGGCGCTTGGTACCGAAAGCGGCCTCAGGCGCCTGCGAGCGATCGAAGACGCTGATCACGAACGAGAAACGCTTGTCGCTGTCCGTGTACCACTCGTGGGTCTTCTGTTCCGTCCACATGTCGAGCTGGAGCTCGAGCTGGGGCGCGAGCTGGATCGTCGGGTGGATCGAGCCCATGTCGGTGAAGACAGAGTTGAAGACGAGCGGAGTAGCGGTGGCCGTCGGCGCGGCGGAGGCCGAGACCTGGCTGGCCTGGTCGATCGGCGCGAAGCCGACGAGGGCGGCGACGCTTGTGCATGAGGTGAGGGTAAGGGACAGAACGGCGACACCGGTGACGGCAGCAATTCGGGTAAACCAGTGGGACATGGTGGAACTTTCGGGTCGGGTAGCCGTCTGCATTAATATGCTGAACACATAGTGGCATACGCGGGGGGCCCGTGTCCCCTTTTTAGGGGACTTATTCTCGGCGGGTATCGGACCATGTCCCCCGGCATGCCACCCATTCAGGGGACCGAAGCCGGCGTCGATGCCACTAATCTGGGTCTATGGCCGACGCCCCCACGCTTCCCGACCCGTTGCCGCTGGAGTTCCAGCGCCCGCCGCGGTGGCCGACGCCGACCCTCGACTGGATTGCGGGCAACCAGGGCTGGGAGCCCCCTGCCGGATGGACGCCGGTTCCGGAGTGCTCCCCCGCGCCTCCCGGCTGGGTGTTCTGGACCCGCTCGGAGGAAGGCTGGACGCGCTTCGCGGAGGAGAACCTCGCCCCGGCGAAACGGTCCCTCTGGATCGGCGTCGGAGTCTTCGTCGCCGGCCTGCTCCTGACCGTGCTCGGTCTTGCGGTCACCCACAACCCCCTCTTCCTTGTATTCGTCGCGGCGATCGTCGCCGGCCCGATCCTGACGATCCGCGCGGGCTCCCGGCTGAAGGAGATCGACGACGGCCTGCTGGACCGGGTTCGCGCCCTCGCTCCGCAGTACAAGTACACCCTGCAGCGCCTGGCCTACAACAAGTACCTCCGTTCGTTCGGCCCGCTGTCATGACCCCGGAGATCGCCGCCGAGGTCCTCAACGTGCCTGCGGGTGCGAGCCGCGCCGAAATCGACAAGCAGTTCCGCAAGCAGGCGCGGACGCACCACCCCGACCTCCTCGCCGGTGCCTCCGCGGAGACGATCGCGGCCGCGACCACCGAATTCGTGCGGATGTCCGCCGCACGCGACGTGCTCTACGGCGAGCTCGACCGGGTGGCGAGCAAGCGCACGGATGCCGCACCGCCGACACGCGCACCCGCTGCGGCCCGGCGGGCCGCGGCACCGGATCCCGCGAGCACCGCGGCTCCGTCCGGCCCGGCCACCGCGTCCGCGGGCCCG